>JAKBAI010000240.1 GCA_021809185.1 Planctomycetota bacterium | reverse complement strand
TTCCGATCTGATTAAACGAATAGGGATCGGCGCTAGATGAATTCTGATTTGATTGTTCTGGAGTAGAAGTTTGAAAACTAGGTAGGGATTGATAGGCGGCAAGCACATTCCTAGCGTTGACACAGAACTGTAAAATTCTTTGTAATTTTTGCTGGAGTGCCCATAAATCTTTATGCAAAAATTTTTCCCAATGATCACAACAGGATAACATCTGATCGATTTGAATCTGGGATTGCTCGCGCTGTTGATTCCAATTTTCCCAATGTTTATAGATCTTATTCTTGGTTGTGGTAGAGAGGGGGAATTGTAAGCTCGATTCGATTGTTTGAATCTTCTGATAAGCATGTTGAATCGATTCCGTGATTTCATCGGCCCAGGATAAATCCACAAATGGCATTTTAACTCCTCCACTCTATTCACCAAGTTGACCCAATTCATGGTATTTATCGGCATTTATGACAAATCGGCTTGGAAAATATTCACTTTTTGAAATATTTTCTCTTGCAAAGAAAGAAAAACTGGATTAAGAGAAGTTTTCCTTTGGAGGGGTCAAAGGGAAATTAGCCAGAAGTAATTCTGAAGCTAGAAGTAATTTCGAGAGATTGTCTATTGCCCGGGGTTTAAAAATTGGGCACGGAGGGGGAAACCGTGTATATTTGTTGTTCTTCGTTATGTTTTACTCAGTTTGGGTTCAAAGAATTGGTAGAAAAGATCCGAGAATTAGGATTCAATCGGGTCGATTTAACGATTTCGGATACCGGCGATCATCTACGAATTGCCGCAATTATGGAAGATTCGCAAAAGTTTATTCAACAATTGCGGGTAACCGAATTCAGTTTTTCTATTTTTCATCTAGTGATCCCCACTGTCGATACCCTTCAAAATCGGCAAATATTAAAAAAAGTAAGCAGCGTGGCTCGATGTCTTGCTGTTCCTTTGATCAGCATATCGACTGCTCCGATCGGCTCTAATTTTAATACAGAACTTCATCGTCTTAAATGTTGGAATCAGCTCGTTAACCAGGAAGGGGTCGAGTTGGCTATATTGAACGATAATCAGTCAATCACGGCGGATCCCCTAGGAGCTATTGAACTCTGCCAGCGCATTCCTGGTCTTGGAATTAATCTGGACCCAGCGGAATATCATAAAAATTCTCACCCGATCAGCAGTGTAGATATGCTATTTCCCCATGTTAAACATATTCGTCTACGCGATACGACCGCCACAGGCCAACAAGTCAAAATTGGTCAGGGGAAAACCGATTTTGCTCGGCTTTTGTCTCAGCTCGGAAACTCTAGATATTCACGGGCATTAAGCATCGATATTCATGATTCTCCCACGATCGATTATCCGATAGCCCCCGAAGTTCGAAAATTAAAATTTCTCCTTGCGAGTATGCTTTGAAAACTGCACACTCTTGTAAACTGCTTCCCATGAGTTTAAAAACCGTATTAATTTTAAGCATCGTTCGGTGCCAGATACTCTAAAATGCGCACGAATAATTGCTCCCTTTCACTGCAAAACCACAACAAAGTGTTTGCTGATTCTAACTTTTATAACTAGATAATCTTCAAGACAAACGGATCGAGTATGCTATTGTTCGCTGTTTATTTCTCGAGATTATCCATTTTTTGAATCGTTCCCGATCGATTCGTAATCGTATTAATAGAGTAAAGATTAGCTTTCGGATCGTAAACCGATTCGTTATCTAAAAGAATGATTTACAAAAAATTTAAGGATATGAAAAATGAAATTAGAAATCAAATACTGTGCTGTTTGAAATTATGAACCAAGAGCCGTTAGTTTAACGACTCGACTATTGACGACCTTCAAGCAAAACATCAAAGAATTTGTCTTAATCCCTAGTTCGGGAGGTTGTTTTGAGGTCAGTGTAAATGGTGAATTGATCTACTCTAAATTACAGATCGGATCTTTTCCTGAAGAAGCTAAACTTGTCGAATTATTACAAAAACAATAATTGACCAGAGCTAATAATCAAGAATATTTTAGCCTCAGAGATCACAGAGGAAACCTTTCAAAAGATCTGTCAATTTGGTTTAGGTAAAATAGTCTAAAGGTAATAATCAAAAATTCCTCATACTGAAAATTCACCATTTGAGGGAGAAAAACTCTTTTTGAATTTCTCTGTAACTTCCGAGATCTCTCAGGCTAAAATGTATCCCCATCGTCCATGTTCACCGGCTTCCTATTTCTGCGACCAATTTCTGTGATTTTCTCTGGCTATAATATATTCTCTTAGTAACAATCGTTGAATAATTGCATATGTTCTGGTAATCTGGCAACCGCTCCTGATTGAGTACAGGCATAGCGAGCGATTAATTCTGCTCGTGTGTGGATCTCTTGAACATCGAGTTGATAGCACCAGCCCAGGATCATCGCCGCGGTAAATGCATCTCCGGCTCCGATGGTATCCCCTTCATTTTCTCCATGGGAAGTAAGCTTGTCCCCAGCAAAATCGATCGGAGAGAATAGATCCTCATACCCTTTGAATTCATGCCAATCGCCCTGATGATATAATAGACTCCCCTCCGCTCCGCGGGTCAAGCCTACCATGGAAAAATGATATGATTTAATCAGATTATCGAGTTGATCTCGCTGCGATCCCGTCAGACCGTAGATTTGTTGCAATTCAGCTAATTCGCTTTCGTTGAGTTTCAGAGCATTTGCGAATCGCAACGATTCATCAATAACTTCAATGGAATCATCCGGTTTGCGTAAATTGAGATCCAGAAAACGCAAAGTTGTCCGGGAAACACTCTGGAGTGCCTTTTGGATTACCCTTCTCGAATCAGAATGCCGCTGACTTAGCGTACCAAAACAGATAGCTTGCACCGAAGCGAGTACGTTTTCCATAGTCTCAGACCATTCCAGATAATCCCAGGCGATTTCTGGAAAAATCTGAAACGTGGGGATCCCCTGTTTCAATTCAATTCCCGCAACACTAGTAGGATGAAGGTTATCGATCTGAATCGCTTTTGTAGAAAGATTTTCGCTTCGCAACTGATCCAAAATTTCCCGCCCGAGGGGATCATTACCAACGCGCGAACAGATAAGGGGATTTCCATTCAAAGCATTTAGCATCCGAGCCACATTAGCGGGTGCTCCGCCTAGTATCTTTCCTGCGGGTAATAAGTCCCAGAGAATTTCACCCAAACAGAGAATCAATGGTTTCTTCGTCATCAGCTTATAACCTATTTCAGGGCGAAATAAGAAGGAAATCTTCGTTTATTATATTCTTCGATCCCTCTTTTTGCAGCCCATGCCAATAGATTATGCGAAGCAGTTTTGATCGGAATCTCATTTCATTTAGATTTTGCAGATGACTAGGGGAAATGAAAGCGGATATGAAAGCGAAACGAAAAAGATGGGTCACAACTTCGAAGCGAATTCGCGGTTCTCCGAGCAAACTAACTGAGCGCATCCCCAAACTCATCTAACTCGGACGCATCCCCAAACTCATTTGCTGATTGAGTTTATCAATAAAGGCGGGTAACTCGGCTAAAGATAGAAGCAATCCATCGGGCCGACCGCTCTCGAGGATACATCGAGCCGAAGCGATTCGAGTCTGTTGCATTTCAGGAGAAAGAGACTGAAATTCTTGCCAAGAATAACCGATTTCGTTGGAAGTCGAGAATACCGCAGCGGTCCAAACCCCGGCATTTTTTCCTTCGGCGATATCCGGTATCGTGTCACCGACTTTCAGAACCTGATAGCTAGGATAGATACGAAATTGCTCCATCGCTCGAAATATCATCCATGGTTCTGGTCGACCCGCAGGGAAATCATCCGGGCAGTAGATGGCATCGGGACTATACCCCTGTTCTCTAGCAATTTCGGCAACGCGAGTCATCGCCTTCCGAAAATAACCGGAAGTAGTGGCAAGCGCTATTTTCCTTTGTCGTAAATCCGCAGTGATTTCCAGTACATGAGGCAAAAGCTCGCCATGATTCTCCAAAGACTCCATCTGAATTTGTTGATAACGATCATAAATCTCTTGCAGATCGGCTTCATTTGCCATTTGACCATATTTCGCAAACCATCGATTCGCGATTTCCGGGATAGCTAGCAAGGCGCGCAGATGATCTTTCTTTCCTAGTCCCATGGGAGCGCGTATCTGTGCCGAGGATATTTCGATTCCCCGTTCTAGAAAAGATCGAGCCATTGCCGCTACAGGAGCTGTCGAAGCAAAATCGACCGTAGTCCCCGCCCAGTCAAATACGACTAGTTTAATTTCTGGATGTTCTATATTTCGCAATCACTTTCTCCAATAATGGACGATATGCCTCTAATGGCGGTATCAGTTTCCCAATAACCTTTGCTTCGTCATCGCATGCTCGGATTTGTAAAGCACTTTGAGCATAGGGGTTCTTTAAAAACGTTTCCATTTCGCCATCACTCATCTTCCCCCCCTGTAATTTCAAACTAAGGATCGAAGCATGAGACAATTTCTGGTAATACGATTCATCTTTCGTACAAAGAAATCGTTTGGCCGCAACATGTAATCGCACCGGTTCCGTTAATTCAGGACCAAAATAGTTCTGCAAATATCGATCGCCCAAAATCTCGTGCTGATGATCTTCGCTGAGATCGTTATTTTCTCTTACTTGACCATCTGTATGATTTTCGGAGTCATTCTCAAATTCAGAAGAGGATTCAAAATCGTGATCGAGTAGATGACCTAAATCATGAAGCAATGCCGCAATCACCAATTCTTCGCTCAGTTTCATTTTTTGAGCATGAGCTGCCGATTGCAGAGCATGCTCGAGCTGATTCACGGATTCCCCACCATATTGATATTGCCCTTTTTCTTGGAATAATTGTATTATTTCGTCACTTATTTCTCGAATACTTTTTTTGTGGCTAGCAGTTTTATTCACGATGGATCCCCGTATTATTTGATCTATCTATTCTTAATCTTCGTTTCTTATATCTTTTCTGATTTTAATTCATCCCCAACTCATGGTGACTATTCTCTTAGAGTCAAAGATTTTTTACTTACTTTCGATCGTTCTTTGAATAATCGATAATCGATTGCTCCAAACCATCAATCATTTCTGTCTCCAAATCGTATCTAAATCGATGTTATTTTCTTTTAAATAAGGTCGTATATCATCCAGAAAACGGAGTGCATCGACCGGATACCCAGCGGTTGGCTCCAATCCAGGAATCCTTTTTTGCCAGTAGCGATTCCATTGATTCATGAGCACTTCGCGAATGTATTTAGCGAGCATCGAGGCCAAGGCCACTTCCAGAAACTTACTATCCGATTTCGGTTGAAAGCAGATCTCGATTGGTCGATTCAAACCCTTGATCTCGTAACGGCAACATGAAGAACTCTCTTCCAGAGTTTCAACCCAAGCTTCGCTGAATATCTGTTGCAAGATGGGGGCATAGGAGATTCGACCCCCTAATCGATCGATGTGTATACAAATCGCCTCTTGTATACACATCGCCTTTTGTATACACATCGCTTTGTTTTCATGATCGGTTTTTCCGTTTCCAATCGGATCGTCTCGTTCTTGCTCTTTTTCAATTCCCAAGGTAAGGAGTGACCGCAAAAGCTGATGCAGAATCTGGACCAGTACGGTTGCTTTATTACCATAGACTTTCAACAGTTCATTGAATCGATACGCCGTCAAGATTCCTATTTCCGTATGGCGATTGTGAATGCCTATCCGTGCTAATTGTCGGGTAGAATCTGTTTTATTATTAGTGGCATTCACTTTTGCCAGATTTGCGGAATAGTCAAATATAGTCTCCTCGCCATTAAAACCATAATCGTTGCGGATATCATTCAACCAAATCGGGCAAGCATAGTCTTCGAGAAGAGTATCGAGCGTATTTTTTCTCGATCCCCTAGCTAAAGCAAGTTCATAGACCCCTTTTTCGAGATTGTGGAAACCGGATTTCCCCTGATAGACCTTTTTACTATCATCAACCAAAATTCGTTGATCGACCCCCTCGCCACATCGTCGCACCATTTGGGCAAGTTCGGTTTGTAGATCTTGCCCATTTTTGATTTGAAAACCAACGCAGCTCATGATTAGTGGGCCTAGATTCGGTCCATAGCCTGCTTCGTCAATGCCAATATACCACACAGATTATTCCTTATTTTTTGCCTTCGTCATAATCTAGCAAAAAATCGGAGTTTGTCCTTCTCCCCGCGCCCTGTTAATGGGTAAATACGAGATAAATACGAGATAAATACAATCGAAACCATTTTCATCGACTACACTCTAACCTTTTGCTATTTCTTTAGCTAGTCTCAGGAATCGTAGTAGAAGCATCAAAAAAAGTTCGAGTTTTCAGAGCAAACAAAATCGTAAGAACCACCGCAACCGCAGTGATGAATGCCAAAAAATAAAATACCCAACTCCAATCGGTTCCGCGGATCAATCGGGCAACCAGAAAACCCGCAGGTAAACTTCCTAGATAGCCAAAAGTATCGATAATTCCGGAAGCGGTAGCGCCCGCACGTTTACCCCCTATCTTTAACGCCAAGGCTCCTGCGCAGAAAGTGTAAGGGATCATCAATGCAAAACTGGCTAACGACAAAAATAGCAGAGCAATCGTAGGATTGCTCTGGAAAGATACCTGAGCGAAAGTCAATAAGGTTCCCATTAATATCAGCAACGATGGAAGCATAATCAGCGCGAATCCTTTTTGCAATCGATCGATTAAAAAGCCGCCGAATAAAGCCGCAAAAGCGCCAATGAATGGAAAAACAGCACTGGCACGAGCTGCTTGGTCAGGAACCATGCCGACAACCTCATGCAAATAGATCGGATTCCAATCGTTAAACGTTTCACGGATAAAGGTCAAACAGCTATTAATACCGCAAATAAGAATGAAGTCCCAGCGAAGGAACAATTGCAGATAAAGCTTTTTCCTGGTTGTCTCTGGAGTACTTGGAGATTCGTTGTTTTCGTTCGATATTTCGGGGTCGGATTCTACTTCGGGCAGGCCATAAGCTTTGGGTGATTGTCTTAAAAAGATGACATTAAAAAATGCAATCATTGCTAAAGATGCCGCAGCGATCATGAAAACATCGCGCCAACCAAAACCGAATTCGATCATCTTGCCCAGATACCAGCGAGCAAAAGCATCCCCGAGTAGATAACTCATCGACAAAATCCCCAGAACCAAGGCATGCCGTTTCTGTGAAAACCAGTGAGCCGATACATGAATAAGACCGAGCCAACCCATCGACTGGATAAAACGATTGAATCCCCAGAATAAAAAAAATGCGATCATGGGATAAGAGAGTCCAAAAGCTATCGTACTTGCTATCGCTCCAAACATCCCCAATAAAAATGTAGCTCTACCCCCTAGCCATTCGGTAAGGGGACCATTCAACAACTTACCAAGAGCGTAACAGAGAATCCCAAAAGAAATCAAATCACCCAGATCGTTTTTAGTGAAAGGTTTTGCTGGATCAGAATATGATAAATTCGAGTTAGATAAATTGCGCTCAGAATAACTAGTTTTCCGATTTTTGTTATGAAACTCATCATCCGATAATCGGGTAGTTGCCGATGAGAAAAAATCTTGATCAGAAACCTTGGTAGATCGGTTAAATTCTTCTAAGATCAAAGGAGCCGTGACCGATAAATTGGAACGGCAGATATAGTAACCGGTGTAGCCAGTAAAAAGACAAATAAGGATTAAAATAGGTGCGATTTTAACGTTCGGAATTCGAGGGAAGTTTGGCATAGTTATCAATCGTTATTCAATTGCTTAGATCGG
>JAKBAI010000239.1 GCA_021809185.1 Planctomycetota bacterium | reverse complement strand
TATTCTTAAGATGTGTTATACTAGATCGGGAGAAAGTAAAAAAGCAATTTCGATCTATATCCAAACTAAGGAAATATATAAACAATTATATGGGGAAAATCATCCGGATTATGCTCGAACGATTAATAATCTCGCGATGTGTTATCACCGAATGGAAGAGGACGAAGATGCCATCCCCCTATTCAAGGAAGCAGTTGAAATCAATCGCAAACTTTTAGGGGAAAATAATGCAAATTTCGCTGTCTGTCTTTGTAATTTAGCGGTTTCTTATTCGCAAAACGGTCAAAACAAAGAAGCGATTCCTTTATTATTGCAAGCCAAAACGATTTATGAAAACGTGGTAGGCTCGAATGATCTCCTTTATGGCAATTGCATCTTCAACCTTGCGAGCTGTTACGTCGAGGTTGACCAACCGAAAGAGGGTCTTAAATTAATATTGCTTGCTACTCAAATTTTCAAAAATCAGCTTGGTGAATATCATCCGGTCTATGCCAATGCCCTAAGAAATTTGGCCACCTGCTATACAATCATCGGGGATTTCCCAAAGGCGATGGAAACTTTCATGTATTCTGAAAAAATCGAACAGGAAATAAGAAAACGATTCTCATAACCTAAACTCAAGTTATTGATTTCCTCTTCTCGATGAGCACTTGTAGATAGCTCAGTCAACTGAAGAGTCGCTGTTGATTGAAATCCTTCACAACGTTCGCAGTGAAAATTCACGGAGATTCCATTTCGATCTCGTTGTTGTGGAAATACTTGAATTCAATATCGAAGAATAAAACGAAAACAATTTCTAATTATAAGAAAGTGGCCGTTTACCAATACGAGGACAGAAATCGTTCGATTTGAGCCATGACATCGGGTAAAACATTAACGAGTCGATGATCCCCTTGTTTGATAGCAAAAAACTCGATTTCAGGAGCTTCGCAGGACCGAAAAAAATTCCAACTCTCCTGAATGGGAATCGTTCGATCCGCATGACCATGAATGATTAATAGCGGAAGCTGCCATTCCTGAATTAAGCGATTAGGCGGGAATTGATCGCGTTGATTGTAAAGCTGTTCGCCAATTTCAATATCAAGCCATTCGCTGCGAATACGAAACGATTTACTCTTTTTCGCTTGGTTTAGTTCTTCTTCAGAAAACTGTTCAAAGCGGCGATGTAAAAATCGTATCGCCGGAGCCAACCAGATACAAGCTGCTGCATGCCCACTCTGCAACAAGCTGTGCCAAGCAACTGCCCAGCTCCCCATGCTCGAACCGATCCAAAAAAATCGCGAATAGCCCAAACTTTTCAGATAGGTCTGAACAGCTTGGAGATCGGCCAATAGATTCGGCCCGCTTAAATCAAAGATCTTGCCTGATGATTCTCCATGTCCTCGAAAATCGAAGCGCGCAAAGTCCCACCCCCGTTTTTGGCATAACTCCAAAATTGATTGACTTTTTTCCCCACCACGATGACCGCCTAAACCATGCGCAAAAACTACTATATTCTTACCAGAATTTTTATTAAGATTCTTAGTTGGCTGATGATTTATAAACAGAGGATTCGGAGTCGGATCTTGTTTGATCTCATCATCTTGCTTTCTATCTTGTCGATTTGCATCTTGTGGGTTCGCCGTGATGAATAAATCCCCTTGAAGATAGTCTTGATTGGTGATTGGAATTTGAACTGATTGTTTCATTCTCGTTTCAATAGGATTATTAAGAAAACTTTGATCATACTCGAATTCGATCATAATCAAATTCGATTCGTATAAGGGTGATTGCAATAAACCTGGAATTTCGCTTGCGGGAACTCTTCTCTCAAATCGAACATCATCAAAGTATTCTTAAGATGGTTGCCACCCTTTTTAATTGCTATTGGTTCACTTTGCTTTCGCAATATAAACAGTAATTATAAAACATCATTTTGAAAAAGCAACTAAATATTTTGTTTAATTAACCATATTTTAATCACTTAGTCTCGAATTGAGCTTGATTTTTGGACTATGGGAGTTCTCTCAACCGATTTTGCTCTATTGGATAAACGAAAAGATAGGTAGGAATACCGATTCTACGGGAACTCGAATTATCAGATAACATAAGCGATAGGTTCTACATCCATTCCCTTCAAACATTGCTAATTCAAAGATTATGGGGACAATCTCTAAACCTTGGCCAGATAGTTTTTCATTGATTCATCGAGGTGTTCGACCCATTTTTGAGCGCGGGATGGATCTAGTAGAGCGAGCAGTCGTAGTCGTTGAAGGTCTTTGGAGCAGTTTATCTGAAATCCGGGTTGTTCGATTAAATCGATCATGGCGGTTCCCATTCGAGGTAAAATGTCTTCAATTAGGGATTTTTGAAATTCCTCTTCACGATTTTCGATCCAGTTCAATAGCTGCTGAATAAGCCTAATATCGATCGGAGGAACAGCTGTTTTGCCTAGACGGACTTTGCGACGATAAGAACCACTGCCACCGATTTGCCGCAAAATGGGAATCAAAGTACGAATCGGCATCTTACTTTTTAAGGATTCTGCTAATATTTTTTGTGAACGATTCTCTACTTCGGATCCGATCGGCCCTTGCTTTAGTTCAACCACTATTTCCGTAGAAGCATAAAAAAGCTTATGGACCGCTATGTGAACAGACCATTGCCGACTCTCGGCTAATAATTGCAATAAGATATGGGGGGAATCGTTTTTGTTGCTGGTCCGCACTTCTCGAATCCTGCTGCATAGCGGCTGGAGAAGAGGAATACGCTCTGCCAAAACTGCAAATTCTAATTCAAGTTGAATTAACTGATTATTCCCAATGGCATATTTTGCTCCCGCTTGAATTAATTGATTGATGGTGTTCCACAGTTGATCGATTAATAAATGAATCTGGCCCATTGAAGTCCTTTCTTGTTGATTTTGGTTCTTTTTACTTTCTCTAAATAATTGGATGATAATATTAAGTTGAATGTTAATCGCAATTTGTGGAATTACAATGTCGGTAGTCCTAATTATAAAAATGGGAAAAATTCTGCATGATCCATTCTAGCTAGAATTCATCAGAGACTACTCCAGATTATCCAAAGGGAGTGAAAGTGTATTATAAGTAATCGGAATAAGGTCAAAATCTTTGAAATTCGGCTTTTGTTTGACTTTTGGTCAGATTGGGGGGGGCGTAATAGTAAATCGTTAGGTAAAATTAGGGCAGGCAAGAATTCCTGTCGTAATAAAACTCGGACAAAAAAGAACAATTAATAAAAGGAGTAATTGCTCGGCTTCTGTCCTATTTTATTCGAAGTGAAACTTATTTACAGCTTATCAATAAACTCTATAGAAAAATCCTCTGGAGTAAGAATCTATCTAGTAAGAATCTCTTTATGAACGGCCTCTAAGCAGAGTAACTTTTAAGAAGCAGCCGTTTTTTGTAACAGATTCTGAATTCCTGCCGCAGGGCCACCAGGGTATCCAAAAACTGCGGTGCCCGCGACAAAAACATTGGCACCATGGTTTTTAGCCTCTACAATTGTTGTTTGATCGATTCCACCATCTACTTCTAATTCGCATCGGGGATTCCTTTTTTCGATTCGTTCACGCAATTTTTTGATACGCGCAAGACTTTCTGGAAGAAAGGATTGGCCACCAAAACCGGGCCATACCGTCATACATAATGCGAGATCGATCTGATCCAAGTACGGATCGATCGCTTCAACAGGAGTTCCTGGATTGATCGCTAATCCAACTTTTTTCCCTAGAGCACGAATATTCTGTAAATATTGCAACGGTTCGAGTAACGTCTCGATATGAACGATTAATGAATCACACCCCGCTGCAACAAAATAATCGAAGAATTGGTATGGAGATTCGACCATGAGATGGACTTCCAATGGGAGCGATGTCCGCGGGCGAAGCCCTTTGACAACGATCGGCCCCATGCTCAGATTGGGGACAAAGTGCCCATCCATGACATCGACATGAATTCGATCCGCTTTACCTTGTTGACATTCTTGAACCAATTCTCCTAATCGGGAGAAATCAGCGGACAGAATGGAAGGTGCTATGGCAACCATAATTTTTCCTCTATTATTTATTATCTAATATTAACTATCTTCTTCCGCTTATTCGATCATTTTTCATTTGTGAATCACGATACCGAAAGCATCATTTTAGTAATCTCAAAGAAGTTTGAAAAGAGATTCTAAAATAAGTTATGACAGATAAGTCGATTTTGAATTTTCCTGCCGGTCTATGATTCAAGAGATACAGAAGAATTCACTCGTGCAGAAACCGATTTTTTCTATAATCGAGAAGCAATTCATCGAATTAAGAATTTCATGGAATTAGGGTGAAATAACTATCGGTTTTAACCGGCTATCGATCTGATTTTGAATTTCTACAATTGATTGAGTGGTAGGAGAGCGGGGGATGCACCATTGGCGAATGCGATGGTCTTTGTAACCGATCAACAATAGGGGTTGTTTGGGATGAAAACGAACTCGAACGATTGGGGAGCGATCTTGTAGATGTGGGCCTATAGCCCGACCCGTTGCAGGATCCCAGAAGACCATTTTACCCAAAATAGTACCACTTGCCAGAATATTTTCATCCGGAGAATAGGCAATGGAAGTTACTTCGCTTTCATGATGAATCGCCTCGTGGACAGGTTGATGAGTAGCTAGGGAAAATTGTTGCAGGATCCCATCCCGCGTGCCAACGGCAAATTCCTTCCCCGATGGGGCCATGACGATACTGGTCACCGCATTCGGGATCGTGATCGGTTGGCCGATCATTTGATCTTTTTGAATATCCCAATGAACGATTTTACCATTTGTACAGGCCAGAATAAACGAACAACCATCTGGGCTTATATCCCAGTGCAACACCTGTTCTTTGAGATTCGAGAAAAGGTTCCGTTGGCGCTGGCGTTGGCGCAAATCGATCTCCCAGTTGGTGGCAATATTGAAATGCAAATTTGAAGGCACCACGCCATAGTGATAGACTTTATCAGGATTCAGGGGATTATACGCAATGAGTCTCGCGGGAGGAATTAAAGTATTGCGAAAATGGGCATCTTCGATTCTTACTCCTGCGGCATTCAGAAAAATGGCATCAAAATAACCGTCAAAACCGCTGCGGAATAGAGAGAGACCGTCCGGAGATAGTGCTGCCGCTGTCGATTTGGTGATGACACTATTTAGAAAATATTTCTGGATAAAACTTCCAGATCCCCCATCTCGAAGTTCAGATCCTAATGAGGTAACGAGAAGTAGTTTTCCGCCAGTTTTCGACAATTCAAAATCGAGGAGAGAAGATTCTGGAGATGGATTCTGAAAATAGATTTGCCCCCCTTTTTGTTGAGCGATAGGCATTTGCAATATTCGGACAAACCCACTCTGATTCGCTACGGCGAGTTTTTTTCCATCCGGATGAAAATGGATCGAGGTGATACAATCGATCTCTTTTTCCAGTTGACCTAGACTTATATTCTCCTCATCGTCCCAGCTTTGTAAAACTCCGCTCGATGTTCCGGTCACATAACTTAATCCATCCGGTTGGAAAGCAAGAGCCGTAACCGTTGATTCGTGATTGACATCATTAAAAATATTGTTGTCAACATTCCAATTACGCAGTAATCTTGGGGCCACAGAGATTAACAGGTGATTCCCCCGAGGGGAAAATTCTAGAGCATGAATCAAATTGCCTAAATCGGGAGTCGATTTTCTCGTTAGTAGTGATGCCGCATCAAACAATTGAACCCGACCATCGATCCCGCCTAGAGCGATGAGTTGATTTTTTCTACTCAGTGCCATACTGAAAAAGCCGTGCCGGGCTGAAAATGGTTTATGATTCTGAGGTTTCCTCTGTTCCAATGACCAGCTTACCCATTCGCCATGATCGGGTAAACTATAGAGATATTTTTGATCATTCGAAAATTCAACTCGCCAGAGATCCTGGAAGCGCGGATCTTCCAGATTTCGCCCCTCTTCTTGAAACGTTGTCATATTCCATAGATGAATTTTACCATCGATGCTTGCGGTAGCCAATCGTTTACTATCGAGAGACCAAGCTAGATCCCGGATATTATTGGGAACAATCAAATTTCGATTGGGTAATCGGAACGATTTGACCAGATGATAATCGCTCGTACGATAAAGCAATACCGAACCACTGACCAAACCGACGGCAAGATAGTTTCCGTCCGGACTGAATTTAAGAACACGAATATCCGAGCCGGTTTGCGTTTCTAAAATGGTCTGGGGCAATCGTTCCATCCAAGTGGCTAGATTACTACGAATCGTCTTCTCTAAAGCGACCTGAGAACTAGAGATTGCTAGTTCAAGGCTTTTGAGAAGCCAGTTTAGACCATTTTTGACGTCCCCAGCTTGGCAAGATTGGATACCGCGATCGAGGAGTAGACCGCACTGGACAATCTCTAGTTGGCGTTTTTGATTGGAGGTCTCTGCTTCCGCATTTTGTAAATGAATCTTCTCCGCAACGGCGATGGATCGCTGCTGTTCTGCTCGGAGCCACAATAGGCTAATCGCAACTAAACTGAAAATGATGGCAAATACTAAAGCGGCACTTAAACTGGCGATGACCGGTTGCCGTCTAGCCCATTTCCAAGCCCGTTCCTGGATCGAGGCAGGGCGGGCGAGAATCGGCTTTTGATTCAAAAATCGAGCCAGATCTTCTGCCAAATCCGCTACCGAATCGTAACGGCTCTTGATATCTTTCTTCAAACATTTTAGACAGATCGTTTCGAGATCCCGCGGCACCGCTGGTTGTAGCTGACTAGGAGGGACCGGTTCCTGATCGACAACCTGGCGAATGATGGCCATTAAATTCGCTGCAAGGAAAGGGGGACGACCGGTGATTAGCTCATAGAGGATGGCCCCGAGCGAATAGATATCGGTGGCAATACCTAGATGAGCAATATCCCCCTTGGCCTGTTCGGGAGACATGTAACTAGGGGTGCCCATCGCTACTCCGGTTCTTGTCAAGTGATCGGTGGCGTTGAGCAGTTTGGCAAGTCCGAAATCGGCGATTTTCGGAACCAGAGAAATTTTATCGAGATAGAGAGGCGATGCCGCCGATTCGAATTTTCCCTGCGCGCTATTTTTTACTTTAAGAAGGTTCTTATCGAGATCGTTTTGCTCTCGGATAGTACTCAAAGAGATCGTCGAGGCTTCAATCGCTTTGACGCCATCGCGGCTACCATCGGTCAGAGCGAGCAGAATGTTACTCGGTTTCAAGTCGCGATGGATGATCCCACGGCTATGGGCATGTTGCATCGCTCGCGCCAATATTTCCATCAGCTTAGCCGCTTCTGGGGCTGGTAACGGATTGCCGTGGAGATATTCCGATAGGGTTCCATAATTCGCAAATTCCATGGCGAGATAAGAAAGCCCTTCGGCCTGCCCGACCTCAAAAATCTGAATAATATTCGGATGATTCAACGAGGCGACCACCACCGCTTCGGCTTCGAATCGTTTTAGGCCTATCGAATCCTTATCGGCACTATCAGGCAAAATCTTCAAAGCGACTTTGCGTTTCAGCTTATCCTGATATCCTAAATAAACAACCCCCATCCCCCCTCGGCCTAATTCTTCGATGAGCCGATAGGGACCAATAAATTTGTTCGCCCAATGACTATTTGGATTCTTCGCTGGGTTTTGCGGTTTCGCTGCAGGGGCCAGTATAGGAAATAACGATTTGCTATTTGGAAACTGTTCCTGAACGAGCGTTTGCTCCCCAGTATCTGGATTCCCCTGCTCCGGAATTTGTTCGGTTTGGGCAGCGATGTTCGAGGTGCCGATAAAGGTGCGCGAGTCGCTGGTATTCGCTGGGA
>JAKBAI010000025.1 GCA_021809185.1 Planctomycetota bacterium | reverse complement strand
TGTCCATCATTTGAGTTTACAGCAGATTCGCCGATCGATTGAAGAACTTGGCTATATTCCTCGCCAGAGAAATGTTTTTTATCAATATATCGATTGATCTTTATCCAATCTGAGGAATGAATTGATTTTTTGAATTCGAATGATCCATAAGTCATAAGAATGCTTTTCATTTTCTTACTGATGATGAACAAGATACGATGATTTTTTGAATACGATGAAATGCAGAATCAAATCCTGCATTTCTTTGGAATTATATCGCCATTTTTATTACCAATCTTATAATAGTTCTCTTTGACAAACAAAATGAATAAGAATGTCGATGAACGCCACAACCTATGGATCAGATGACCGATAATCCGGAAATAAATGAGAGATCAACCAAGAGTAACGGAAGGCCAGAACCTACAATCGTGCCTCCAATCTCGCCCACAATCTCGCCCACAATCTCGCCCACAAATAGCGATTCGAACGCGAATGGAGAATGGCAGAAAAGTTCTATTCCCCAATCTGATTCATCGAAAAAAGAATCGCCATCAAGCGCGGATCAGAAATGCACATCAAATTCTAATTTTGAAGTCACTCTAAGTTCACGTACCTTTATTGGTTTGTTAATCGCTCAATTTTTTGCCGCTTTTAATGACCAGGCTATCCACGCCTCGGCTATGTTTTTTGCGATCAATACCCAAACATTATCTGAAAGTTCGGCTATCTCTTTAATGCCGATTCTCTTTTATGCCCCATGGGCGATATTTTGTACCCTCGCAGGTTATTTTGCTGATAAATACAGTAAGAGAAATTCGCTAGTTTTTTGGAAGTTTGCCGAAGTGGGAATAACTCTCATTGCTACTTTAGGTTTTTGGTTGGGCAGTAGCTTAGGCGAAACAACTCTGGGATCGTGGCTAGTGTTGTCTACCGTTTTTTTGATGGGAACACATTCTGCTTTTTTTGTGCCAGCAAAGTATGGAGTAATGCCAGAAATTCTTCCACCATCTTCATTATCTCGCGGCAACGGCATTCTAGAATCTTTATCCTTTCTTGCGGTCATTTTGGGAACGGTTAGCGGGGGGATTCTATCCTTCTTATTTATTCGACAAGAAACGATCATCGGCTTGATTCTTGTCAGTTTAGCGGTTGTTGGGGCGCTAGCGAGTTTGCTTATCCGGCCCATGGCTGCTAGTAATCCCGATTTGCGATTTCCCAAATATATTTATGGGCCGATCGTCCGTATTGTCCGAGAAATACTAACGATTCGATCTTTACGCTTTGCGGTGGTGGGTATTGCGTTTTTTACTTTCATCGTCGCGTTTATGCGCGCGGTGGTCTATATGTTGGGGGAAAGCCGAAACCCGCGTTGGAATGAATTGCAAACGAGTATGATTGTTGGTAGTGTTGCGTTAGGGATTGGGCTTGGCAGTCCCTTGGCAGGATGGTTTTCCGGTCGCAAAGTGGAATTGGGATTACTGCCTCTGGGATCGTTGGGCATGATGTTCGGTTGTATATTAGCTGCTCTCTTTTTACAGCAGATTCCGCTATTGATTCTCAGTATTATTCTCATCGGTTTTTCGACCGGTTTTTATCTTGTCCCTTTATTTACACTACTGCAACATCGTTCACCTAAATCGAGCAAGGGGGAGATGATTGCCGGTAGCAACTTTATTAATATTAGCGGTGCCATATTGGCATCGATCCTTTTTTATGTCATTGTGGCGATTGGGCAATCGACCGGATTAGTGCCTGAAATCCCCTTCGAAGATAACATAGCACAAGGAGAATTAACTCGAATTGAGCTGATGCTAGGCCGACCCGTTTATCTAGAAATCCAAACTCCCACCGGGAAATTAACTCTCGGCAAAGAACTACCCCCATCAAAACAGAAACCTTCATTTCAACGGATGATCTTTGGATCGAAGCGTGAGGCAGCTCGCCGAGAGGTTTTGCATTTAGAAAGAAATCTCCATGCGAAATCGTTCGATCTCGATGGTAGTCAAGTAATAGTTGCTACTTATACATTAGGAGACGTGAAACATTATCTCATTCGCGACCAGCAAGCGAAAGCAAAAAAAGTTTATGATCAACGACAATTACCTTCGTTTTTATTTATGGGCGCTGGGTTATGTACTTTCATCATGTTCCTTTTGCTAGTTGCTCTTCTTCCAGAATTATTTAAACGAACCTATTGGTTCTGTTATCAGTTAAAAAGTAAATCGATTTTGGTCGAAGGATTAGAGCAGCTTCCCCTACGTACTGGGGCTTTATTGCTAATTTCTAAAAATTTATTTTCAGAGGATTCTAATCAGAAATTGAAGCCAAAGAGGCTTCGATATGCACTTTGTTCTACCTGCGACCGACCGATCCGATTCCTCGAGGACATTCCAGATTCTCAACCATTGCACCTCACTATGGTAACTCAACTACTATCTAGGCATCATCTTTTAGCAATTCATATCGAAGAAAATCTACAGATGCATGCCGTGGATTTGTTGATTACAAACTATCCTCTAATTGAATTATTCAGGGTTACTTCCTGTGTTCAACAGAGCGAGATCCAAGTGGTTGTCTCTCCAATAAATTCAGGTAAAGCGTAAAAGATTTTGCTGGTTATTCGGGGTTCATTTCGATCATTTTATCATCAGTTTTTTATGAGTGTTATCGGCACTTCTCGAGTGGTGCAACAGATTCTTAGAATATCTGGTGGATCTACTCTCATTAATTAAACTTCGAAACGATGCAATGATGAACAAACACCGAATCTTTTTCTTTGGATCATCTCTTCACAAAATACTCAAATTGTTTCTTTAACATTTTTAAATTTGCTAATATAAATTGAGAAGATTAAGAAGATCATTCGAGATTTCCTTAGATAAGTTTAGCGAGTTAACTTCCTATCCATTTGCGATTTGAGAGGGTCAGCACTTGTTAGGAAAATTACTATAAGGATATTGAAAAGTAATCTAGTTAATTCCTGACTCTTGATTAAGGAAAAAGGGCTTATGAAGAATCTCATTTTTAGAAAGTGATCTTTTTTTTCATTAAAAACCTAATTTTCTGAAAGTATATTCGATCCACAGAGTTATTACTAAGTAATAAATCTCTGTTTGATCTTGGAAGGTAAGAATATGATGAAGTCGAAGCAAAGGGCATTGATCATTTCTGGATTGTGTTTCCTATTATATGGTATTTTAATCCAAAATCTGAGCTTGGCTTGTGGGCAATCCAGATCGATTAAAGAGTCGAATGCAACTAATGAAACAAGTAAAGCAGTAACCGATCCATTAGATTTAGTACCAAGTAAAGTTTTATTATTCGCGCATCTTCAGATAGATGGCTTACTGAAATCAGAATTTGGCGCTGAGATCCATCAAGCTCTTGAAAAGAATGTCTATCCAGAACTAGAAAAATCGATCGGTATTCCTGTCAATCACTTAAAGAGTGTCACTCTAATAGCTCCTGAATTCGATAACAATGCGGAAAGATTTTTACTCCTTTTTTCTACAATTAAGCCTTACGATCGAGAAAAGGTAAAAAAAACTTGGGAGTCAAAGAATGAATTCAAAAAAGAGAAGCTCGAGCCAGATTGGATTATGGTGAATAGCGAAATCCTACTTCATTTTCGGGATGCCAATACGATTGCCATTGTAGTCCAAGGCTATAAAAGCGAGTATACGAAGTTGAAAAAAGTGTCTGGTTCTGCTAGTGAGATGATTAAAAAAGCGAGAATGGGAACCCCATTCGTTGGCTATGCTTCAGGCACCTCTATCGCTGAAATTATCAAAGAGCAGTTTCCTGCCGAACTCAAACCGTTTCTCTCTCTATTTGGCGTTCGCAATGCCAATTTTTTTCTAGAATTAAAAGAGAAACTACAAATCGAATTTAATCTAGAAGCGGAAAACAATAAGCAGACCCAAAATATGAATCTTGCGGTGAAATTATTGCTTCATCTTGCGGAAGGGGAGATAAATTCGGCTAAGCCGCGATTGAAGGAATCGTTGAAAAAAGAGCCAAACAAAAACAACTCGGATAATGATGATCAACTAGGAATGGAAAGAAACACTCTAGAATTAGTCGAAAAATCAGAAAAACTTATCAAGCAAATTCAAATGAATCAAAAAGAAAATCATTTAAGGATTAGCCTGGATGCCCCTCTCGATTCATTCCCAACTAAAAATCTAGCAAAATTCTTTAGTGAGGCGATTTATGGTGCCCAGGTCGTAACTGCTGATGCCGTTCGACAAAATAATGCCAAACAGATCATGATAGCGCTTCATAATTATCATGATACTCATGGGAAATTTCCAACAGCAGCGATTAATGGTAAGAAAGGGAAAAGATTGCTTAGTTGGCGGGTTAGTATCCTTCCATTTATTGCAGAAAATGCGTTATATCAGCAGTTCAAATTCGATGAACCTTGGGATAGTGAAAACAACAAAAAGTTGATAGCCAGGATGCCAAAAGTTTATGCGTTTTCGGGGGATGACCCAACAAATGGAAAGACACATTTCCGTGTTTTTGCTGGTAATTATGGAGATAGAAAATTAGGATTTGATTGGTTGCAAGGGCGAACAATGAGCAATATCTTCGATGGAACCAGCAATAGTATTGCGCTTGTTGAAGCAAAAAAAGCGGTTGAGTGGACAAAGCCAGAAGAACTCTTTCTTGCCGTTGATGAAGACCCACGGCCGCTTTTATTGCTTCATAAAAAGAAATATCTGTTTGGGATGTTTGATGGATCAGTAAAGATGATTTCGGATAAAGTCAGTAAGAAAACGTTACTTGGTGCCTTGACCATCGATGATGGGATGATCCTAGGCAAGGATTTCGAATAACCATAAAGTCGAATTTTCAAGCGAATGGAAAGTTTGGTATCCGTTTCTTATAAATTCGATTCAAATTTATGAAACATAGCTGGGTTTATGGAGTTATCTCTAAAGATAATTCTCTAAAGATAATTCTCTAAAGAGCATTCTCTTTAGAGTGGGGAATCCATTAAAAAATGAGAGGAAAGATATGAAAAGGTATAAAAGTTTTTTTGTGATACTTGGAGTCTTTGTCGTCCTAACCGGATGGTTAATCACATTTTCAGAATTGGCAACTGGGAATAACCGTACTGGTGAGGACGGTGCTCTTAGTCAAGAAAAGGTTAAAGCAAATAAAATAACCGATCCGCTGGATTTGATTCCAGGAAAAGCTGCGGTATTTCAGCATTATCTAATTCCAGAAATCCTTCAATCAAAACTTGGTAAAGAGGTGATCAAGGCAATAGGAGAAAAGCCGATTGCTGAATTCGAAAAATCATTTGGAGTTCCCATTGCGGATCTAAAAACTATTACCGTCGTTATCCCAGATCTCGATGTTAATACATTTAAATTTCAGATTATTTATTCAACCATGAAGCCTTATGATCGGGAAAAAGTGAAAAAATTATTTGTGATAGGTAAGCAACCGATAAAAGCGGAGAATACCGATCCAGATTGGATTGTTGTCAATCGGCAATCGAGTTTACATTTTCGAGATGCAAATACATTTGTATTTCTTTCGACCGGTTACAAAAAAGAGTATTTGTCTTTCAAGCGTGAATCCGGTCCCACGGATGAGCTGATTCAAAAAGCCAAGAAGGGGACGCCAGCGGTTGCTTATTTATCGCTAGCTACATTAGGGGATGAAGTTAAAAAGCAACTGCCGCTCCAGTTAAAACCTTTTTTGCCATTACTAGAACTCAAACAAGGAAAAATGACTCTAGAACTTGGAGAAAAGCTGAATTTCCTGGCAGAGTTGCAGACCGATACGGCGAAACAGAGCCGAGAGATGGAATTGTCGTTCAAATTATTAATCCGGTTAGCGGAATCACAGATTACAGAAGCAAAAGCGAATATCACCAAAGTTTTGAAAGAAAAGCAGGAAACTCCTGAGAAAGTGAATAATACTTTGGAGCTTGTAGAAAAGTCAGAGAAGCTACTCAAGAAGATACAATTCAGCCAAAAAGAGAATCAACTAAAAATCGAATTCCAAACTTCAACTGATTCTTTCCCGGCCAAAAATATTGTTCTGGCTTTGACTGA
The DNA here is from genome assembly GCA_021809185.1 of Planctomycetota bacterium. Taxonomy (GTDB): domain Bacteria; phylum Planctomycetota; class Planctomycetia; order Gemmatales; family Gemmataceae; genus JAKBAI01. The sequence goes on along the minus strand of JAKBAI010000025.1, from coordinate 28,153 downwards.
TGGAGTTTCGGGAGTTCGAGGGGGCGCAGAAGATGCACAGCGTACGAATAATGCTAAGCAAATCATGTTGGCAATGCACAATTATAACTCCGCTTACAATAAATTCCCTGCTGGGGCGATTTGTGGCAAGAAAGGGAAAAGATTACTTAGTTGGCGCGTTGCTATTTTGCCCTATATCGAACAGCAGAAATTGTATGAGTCCTTCAAACTAGATGAACCCTGGGATAGTGAAAATAATAAAAAGTTGCTTCTTATGATGCCAAACGTGTTTGCTTTACCAAGTGAGGATTCCACCAAAGGGAAAACACACTTTCGTGTTTTTGTCGGGAAATCTGGCACTAGTAAATTGGGATTCGATTATCTGCAAGGGCGAAAAATAAATGAATTCGTCGATGGCACAAGTAATACTATTGCTTTAGTCGAAGCAAAAGAGGCGATCGAGTGGACTAAACCGGAAGAATTGAGTTTAGCAGAAGATCAGGATCCAAAATCGCTGTTGCTGTTGTATCATAATAGGTATCTAATTGGGATGTTTGATGGTTCGGTAAGGATGATTTCGGATAAAGTCAGCAAGAAAACGTTATTGGATGCCTTGACCATCGATGACGGCATGGTTCTAGGTAATGATTTCGAATAACTATAGAGGCATTTTATTGTTTGTGCTTGCCGTCTTTAAAGAAAAAGTTTTCTAGAATCTAGTTGGGATTTTTGATTCATCCTAATCAAGAGCAATGAATGAGATAGATATCTAAATGGTTGTTGAGACAGTTTGGGTTTAATAGTTGGAAGGATTTTCAATAGATGATGAAAAGGAAAATACGAAAAAGATTAATTGGACGTATTGCTGGTTCGACAAAATTTGAGTGAAATTTGTATTTTCCCTGAGATCCATTTATTTCTTTTTAGCCGATTTTGACCATTTATGGTGTGGGCATTTTAAGGGCCGATTGGTAACCGAGATTAAAATTCGGTTATTTGATTCAAATGAAAGGATACCAAATTCCAAGCGAATGGGGAGTTTGGTATCCTTTTCTTGTAAATTCGATTCAAATTTATGAAACATAGCTGGGTTTATGGAGTTATCTCAATTGAGCATTCTCTATAGAGCATTCTCTTTCTAGTGGGGAATTAATTAAAAAATGAGAGGAATGGTATGAAAAGGTATAAAAGTTTTTTTATGATACTCGGAGTCTTTGTCGTCCTAACCGGGTGGTTAATCACATTTTCAGAATTAGCAACTGGGAATAACCGTTCTGGTGAGGAAGGTGCTCGTCATCAAGAAAAGGGTAAAGCAACTAAAATAACCGATCCGTTAGATTTGATTCCAGGAAAAGTTGCGGTATTTCAACATTATCTAATTCCGGAAATCCTTCGATCAAGCCTTGGTAAAGAGGTGATCAAGGCAATGGGAGAAAAGAAGATTGCTGAATCAGGAAAATCATTTGGAGTTCCAATTACTGATGTAAAAACTATATCTGTCGTTGTCCCAGATTTCGATTCTGGTACATTGAGATATCAGGTTATTTTTTCAACCTTGAAGCCTTATGATCGGGAAAAAATAAAAAAAATATTTGTTTCGGGTAAGCAACCGTTAAAAGCGGAGAATACTGACCCAGATTGGATTGTTGTCGATCGGCAGCTGAGTTTACATTTTCGAGATGCAAATACACTAGTATTTGTTTCGACCGGTTACAAAAAAGAATATTTATCCTTCAAGCGTGAATCCGGTCCTACGGATGACCTGATTCAAAAAGCCAAGAAGGGGACGCCAGCGGTTGCTTATTTATCGCTAGCTACATTAGGGGATGAAGTTAAAAAGCAACTGCCGCTCCAGTTAAAACCTTTTTTGCCATTACTAGAACTCAAACAAGGAAAAATGACTCTAGAACTTGGAGAAAAGCTGAATTTTCTAGCAGAATTGCAGACCGATACGGCGAAACAGAGCCGAGAGATGGAATTGTCGTTAAAGTTATTAATCCGGTTGGCGGAATCACAGATTACAGAAGCAAAAGCGAATATCACCAAAGTTTTGAAAGATAAGCCGGATAATTCTGAGAAAGTGAATAATACTTTGGAGCTTGTAGTAAAGTCAGAGAAGCTACTCAAGAAGATACAATTCAGCCAAAAAGAGAATCAACTAAAAATCGAATTCCAAACTTCAAGTGATTCTTTCCCTGCCAAAAATATTGTTCTGGCTCTGACTGAGGGAATATCTGGAGTTCGAGCTAGCTCCGAAGATGCACAGAGTTCGAATAATGCCAAGCAAATCATGCTTGCTATGCACAATTATCATGATGCTTATAGAAAATTTCCATCAGCAGCGATTAATGGTAAAAAAGGGAAAAGATTACTTAGTTGGCGCGTTGCAATTTTGCCCTATATCGAGGAGCAGAAATTGTATGAAGCCTTCAAACTAGATGAACCCTGGGATAGTGAAAATAATAAAAAGTTGCTTCCTAAGATGCCAAAATTGTTTGCTTTACCCAGTGAGGATCCCACTAAAGGGAAAACACACTTTCGTGTTTTTGTCGGGAAATCTGGCACTAGTAAATTGGGATTCGATTATCTGCAAGGGCGAACAATACCTGAAATGATCGATGGCACTAGTAGTACCATTGCCTTAGTCGAAGCAAAAGAGGCGATCGAATGGACTAAACCGGAAGAATTGAGTTTAACAGCAGATCAGGATCCAAAATCACTCTTGCTGATGTATCATAATAGGTATTTAGTTGCGATGTTTGATGGTTCTGTTCGTTTCCTTTCGGAAAAGATCAGCAAAACAACTCTGTTACAAGCATTAACCATTGATGGCGGTGAAGTATTGGGGACCGATTTTGAATAAATTCTGCGAAATCGAGTTTTCTAGATCTTCAGTTCTCACTTTATTTTAAGCAAAAAGCCAAGAGTAAAAATACTTTTCTTGGCCTTTTGCTATCTTGCGATTGTTGTTCGAAAAAGCGATAATCAATTCGGAATTTAGGGAATATCGCTTCTAGAACGTCAGGCATTCTAAAGAAAGGTCGATCACAAATAGCGTTTGGCTAAAATCAGCAGATCGATTAATCTTTTGGATCTATTTTTCTAATCGCATTTCGAGTCTCTTTTAGTAAAGCCGGTTCGGTTCGTTCCAGTTCTTGTAATTTAGGGAGAATTTGAATAGCGACCGGACCAAATTTGGCGAGGGCTTGCAGGGCAGATCGTCTAATATTCAAATCGGGATCTAGCAAAAGGTTAGCGATAGCAGGAATTGTTTCTTCCGCGGTTTTTCCTAATTCTCCGAGAGTTAGCGCCGCTTTTTGTCGTAGTTGAACTTTCGGTTCTTTGGAAATAAGTATTTTGTCTTTTAACAGTGCGGTAAGAGCAGGAATGCTCCGTTTCGCTTCACTCCCCATCAAGCTAACCGAATCCATCGCGGCGAGGAAGATAAAGCGGTCAGTCGTGCGCGGGTTTTTAAGAATATTTTCGATGGTGGTGCGATTGGACTCGGTATCGATACGAAGATGAACGAGCGCAGCTGCCGCCCAGACCGCTTCTTCATTGAGCTTTTTCTGGACCATGGCTTTGAGAGTTTCTTTGGCTTCTGGGCTGTTCGCTCCTATGATCGCTAAACATTTTACCGCAGAAATTCGAACGCCCATGTTCGAATCTTTCAATGCGAGCTGATTGATCTGTTCAATAACCCCTTTATCTCTGGTGCGAATTTGTGCCAAGACGGCTAAGACTTTTTGGCGAATATACGGCTTTTTATCCAGCAGATAAGGGAGGAATACAGGCCCTGCCGAAGCGGCTTCGCTCCCCATTGCCGCAATGGTATCGAAAACGGGGATCTGGGAATCGGCAACCGTTACTTCTTGTTTTAAGAGATCGATTAGAGCGGGCAAAGCTTGTTTGGCATCAGGCCCAATAGAGGCAATCGATTTCAAAGCGGATTCTTGAGTCCGAGAATTTTTACTTTTTAAGAGTGGGATGAGTTCAGGAACGGCGCTACTGGCAAACTTCCCTAATCCTCCCAGCGCTTCGAGTGCCTCTTGCTGAATGGTGATATCTTCATCCTTGAGTTTTTGGATAAGAGCAGGGATCGCTGGTTTAGCTTCTGGGCCGAAGGCGATTAAAACTGCTATGGCTTGAGATTTTATCCCCTCTTCTGGATCGTTGAGGAGTCCAATAACGATGGGCAGTGCTGATTTGGCAACCGGTCCGAGATATTCTAGAACTTCGGCGGCAGCAAGACGGATATTCCCATTTTTATCTTTTAATAGTTCCATTAACCGGGGCATCGATTTGTCAATACTCCCGCCTATTTGCACTTGAGCCAAAGCCGTAGCGGCAACAACATCGAAAGACTGTTTTTCCGAGTCTAGAGCGGTCTGTAAACTAGGCAAAGCGGCTTTGGCATCTGGTCCAATACCACCTAAGATTTTCGCCACCTGCCAGCGAACGAGAAAATTCGAATCCTTTAAAAGGGGGATCAAAGCTTCAACGGAGGCAGATCCGAGTTTGCGCAGAGCGTGCATCGCTCCTGTTTCAAAAGATTCCGTTGCTGTTTTGGCTCGGCGTAAGGAAGATTCGATTTCGTTGAGAGTTGTGTTTTTCAAAACTTCAATCAGTTTAGGAATCGCTTCTTTGGCGGGCGGGGAGAATGAGGCGATGCTATCGGCAATAGCGTTGCGTATGGAATAGACTATTTTCAGCTGTTCGGGTTCATCAACATCCCAAGGTTTAGCTAAAGCTTCGAGCAACACAGGGATCGAAGCAGGATCTTGAGGATGAAACCAGCTCAGGGCCTCGGCAGCATCACTAACCATATCGAGATTGGGATTTGTAAATAATTTGATGAATTCTTTTTCGTTTGCTGTCCCCGCTGCTTCGAGAGCTGCGTAACCTGCAACCCGAACTTTGGGATCGGGATCAGATAATAGCGGCATTATAGAGTCCGCAATCGGCCTAGCTTTCGATTTCATCAGAGCAATAGCATATGCGGTTTGCTGGCGAACTGCCGGTTTTTTATCTTTTAATCCCTCTTTTAAGATGGGCAGTCCCTGTTTTTGCAGGGCATTTTGGCCATCTTTACCTATCTGCATCAAGGTTTGTACAATGGCTTCACGGATCGATTGCAATTGGCCGGGATAATATAGTTTGCTATCGACTCCATACGAATTTTTTAATCCTTCGATCAGCTCGTTTATTTTTTGAGGATCTTCTTTAATTAGAGTTACTAACTCGGTTTGGGCTGCTAATCGTTTACTTAATTTTTTGTCTTTTAATTGATCGAGCAGATCCGAAATCGATGCTTGTTCCTCACTTGTAGAATCACCTTCTTGGCTACTATTTTCAGATACGGCATCTTTTTTACCACCGCAGCCAATCTGCACCGTTAAACTACTTAGGAGGAATAGTAAGAGTATCCAATAATTCGAACTTTTGATCATGGTTGCCCCTGTTATTGATTCAGATATTGAACCAGGTTGTTAGGAATGCCTCAGTAAATCGATCTGTGGGGGATTCTATTTTCAATGAAGATTCTATCTCATCTCCAATTATTTTTAATTCATTTATACGCTACAATTTAGCGCGGAATCGGACATTAAATCGGGAGTGAAATCGGTTTGGAGTGGACCGATTATTATCTTCTAGTCCGCATTCGTAATGTACGCTATTTTATGAATTTTTGCTTCTTTGTCTTGAACTCTACAAAGCTTAAGTTATTGAATGATTCCAAGAGAAATTCATTTAGTCGTTCTACGTACCCAATATTGAATTAAGGATCATTCATACGTATTCAGCTAAAATTGCATAGCCGTTGAGGAATTCCTTTCTAAAACAATGGCTAAATGTAATGATTTTTTCGAACCAAAGATTTTTATACTCCATGATTTATCCTTCATAACAAAATGAAGTTTGAAACTTTATTCAAAAGAGAGATACTGTTTAGTGACAGAAAAACCATGAATTCCTCAAAGTTTCCTACCAATAAACAAGTTGAATCGATAGGGAATTATAACTGTGTAATTTTAGAGAATATAATTTAATAGAATTAAGAATATAAAGTTCTAAAATAAAATAACCTGCCTAGTAGCGCCGCAGCCTTCCATAATAATAAAAATAACGATTATTCTGGTATCCAAAGTTTAAATGATCAATTTGAAGCCGTTATAAAACTAAGAAGATTCAGAAAGGGAAATGGTTCCATGATCAGAGTACTCCCAATAATGGTGATTTTGACTGTATTTTTAAAGTTGAGTGCAGATTCACCTGATGAAGTGATTTTGAAACCGAATACTCCTAAGGATCAACGGTTAGGCAAAAGAAAAACTCTTAACGATTATTTCCCCTTTCAGTTTAAGTTGGGGAAAGACAATAACCTATTCTCTTGGGACAAACGCCGAGAAGAATTGATCGTTCAGCTCAAAGTTGCATTGGGTTTATGGCCAATGCCAGAAAAAATGCCATTAAACACCATGATTCATGGTCGTATTGAAAAAGATGGGTACTCGATCGAGAAAGTGCGAATCAATTCCCTTCCCGGTCATTATGTAACGGGGAATTTATACCGTCCTACCAAAAAGGGTACGGGTAAAATGCCCGCAATCCTTTCTCCTCATGGTCATTTCAAAGATGGCAGATTTTATGATGCAGGCGAGGCCGAGGGAAAAAGACAAATAGCAGCTAAAGCGGAAACAACAATGGCTGGGGCACGCTATCCGATTCAAGCGCGGTGTGCGCAGCTCGCAAAAATGGGATTTGTGGTATTTCAGTACGATATGGTTGGCTATGCCGATTCGCAGGCTTTAACCCATCGAGAAGGCTTTAAAGATATTGTTTCTGAATTTCGATTGCAATCGTTTATGGGTTTACAGGCCTGGAATAGTATACGAGCTTTAGACTTTTTGCTCAGTTTGCCAGATGTCGATGAAAAACGAATCGGGGTTACGGGGGCTAGTGGAGGCGGAACGCAGACATTTATTTTAGCGGCGATCGATCCGCGCGTGAGCGCGCAATTCCCCGCGGTCATGGTATCCACCGCAATGCAAGGGGGATGTGTTTGTGAAAATTGTTCGTATCTGCGTGTAGAAACAGGAAATGTAGAAATCGCTGCATTATTTGCGCCAAAACCTCTGGGAATGTCCGCTGCGGATGATTGGACTATCGATCTGGAGAAAAAAGGGTTACCAGAACTGAAACAACTCTACCGGGCCATGAATGCAGAAGAAAAAGTTTTTGCTAAAGCTTTCCCGCAGTTCAAGCATAATTATAATCAGGTTTCACGCGAAGAGATGTATGCTTGGTTTAATCGTTACTTGCTCGATAAAAAGGAACGAGTGAAAGAAGAAAACTTTGAACCTGTTCTCCCCAAAGAACTATCGGTATATGATGCAACCCACAAACGTCCAATCAATGAATGGAATGCCGATCAATTACGACAATATTGGACGGAACAATCGGAAAATCATTTGGCCAATCTCCTACCAAAAGATGAGACAAGCTATAAGGTGTTTCGACAAGAAGTTTTCCCTGCCCTACAAGCAATGATCGGCACAAGAATAAACAAAAAAGAGGAGGTCGTCATTTATCAACCTCCAGCGAATGAAAAACTAGCCGAGGGTTATCGAGTTCATCGTGGTGTTATTGGGAGAGTCGGAAAAGGGGATGCGATTCCAGTTCTGGCAATTTTACCCAACGAATACAAAGGGGATGCCGTTATCTGGATCCATCCGAATGGGAAGAAAAGCCTATTTGATAAAAATGGGAAATTGATCGAGGAAGCAAAACGGATCCTCGATCATCAAAAAGGGATATTGGCACCGGACTTGTTTGGGATCGGCCAACTCTCTTTGGAAGTCCCCTGGAAAGTCGATTCTGTATATGCTGGGTTCACCTTTGGTTATAATCGGAGTGTGTTAGCTCAACGAGTTCAAGATATTCTCACGACAATCGGGTTTGCCAAATGGGTAACCGGTGCTAAATCGATTACTTTGGTCGGCTGGGGTAGTGGTGGACCTTGGGCCGGTATTGCTGCGGCATTGGCTAGTGAACAGATCGATCGGCTTGCTGTTGATGTGAATCGATTCAGTTTTGAACGAGTCGGGTCGGTTGCAGATGAGATGTTTATGCCTGGAGCTTTAAAATACGGAGGTCTTGGAGCTTTTTTAAGTCTACGCGCTCCTGCCCCTATATTGTTGTATAATTATCAACAGACGGGGATTGGTAAATTTTTGAAGGCTAGCTATAAAGTCTTTAAAGCAACGGATAAACTCGAAATGAATAAAACAATGACGATGAAAGAAGTGGTCGATTGGATCCTGAAATAATAACGAAGGCTGAAATGCGTTATTCGTATCTCGAAAATGAGTTGGATCCATCTATCTTAATTATTATTCGATAACGAAAGTTAGAAATAAGATAAAAAGGGAAATCGGATGAGTGCCGAGCAAATTTTGCGCGATCTGGTCCAGCGGGCAAGCATCAACCCGATGGGGAGAACTTGGACTTCGGAGGAGTATCTTTTCGAGCACCGAGTTACCGCTTACCTCGATCAATTTTTGCGAAATTTGTCGTTGGCTCCCTATCGTCAATCGATCGCTCCCTATCGAGAAAACCTTATGGTCGAATGGCGCCCTGCTCAGGTAACTCGTAAGATTCTTTTGGAAGTGCATCAAGATACCGTCCCTGTCGAGGGGATGACGATCGATCCATTTGCGGGTGCGGTACGAGATGGCAAACTTTATGGCCGAGGAGCTTGCGATGTCAAAGGTTCTATGACAGCTATTCTCCTCTTGATCCAGCAATTGATAGCAAAGAATCCTCTGCGGGGTGCCTCGTTGACCATTGCTTTTACGATAGATGAAGAACATACCTTTTTGGGAGTGCAGAAGCTGGTCGAGATTGTCCCCGAGGTAGATTTTGCTGTTGTCTTCGAACCAACGAATTTGCAGATAGTCGAAACTCACAAAGGATTGGTTCGCTGGTCTATTTCAACCAACGGCAGAGCTTGTCACAGTTCACGGCCTCAAGATGGGATCAACGCGATTTATCGTATGGGTCATCTGATCCAGTGTATCGAACGATATGCGAACGAAGAATTGAACGGCCCCAGGTTCCCCCCCGATCCGCGTTTGGGGAATGCAACACTGAATATCGGCAGAATCCATGGTGGGCAAAGTGCTAATATTGTGCCCGATTACTGTCAGATCGATCTAGATCGCCGATTATTACCCGGTGAAAATGCTCTGCAAGCAATGGCCGATCTTCAGAATTATTTGCATGCCCATCTAGGGGATTTTGGTTCGATGGCCCCACCCCAATTGATTTGTCCTCCTTTGATCGCTACTGCGGATAATGTGGCCACCCGAGAGTTATCGAGGGCGATTCGCTCTATTGGGTTAAACCCCCAACTTCAAGCTGTCCCATTTGGCACGGATGCATCGACAATTCAAGAAAAAGGGATTCCCGTGGTTGTTTTTGGTCCGGGGGATATTGCCCAAGCCCACACCTGCGATGAATGGATCGAGTTGGCTCAGATCGACCATGCTGCTGCAATTTTATATCGTCTTGTCCTTGAGGAATAGATAGATTCCGGCATCTTCAATCCATTTTTTACAAATCGTTCTTAAAATACTCTCTCCTTATTCTATTTCTCATTTCAATTTACTCGCTCTTTCCTAGCGGATTTAAATCGCATAGAAATTCAAGAGTTTGTTTGAATATATTCGAGGGATTTTTCTAAGAAAAATTTTTATTTTCTCTTGACTGGTCGAAAATGAGTAAGTAGAATACGGATATAACAAAGTATAACAATATTTTACTTGGGATAATTTCGTTATGATTCAGAAGAAAAGTTTTTATAAATGTCGATGGGGGTTTACCTTAATCGAATTGCTCGTTGTTATTGCTATTATTGCTATTTTAATTGGGTTATTATTACCAGCGGTTCAGAAGGTAAGGGAAGCAGCAGCGCGGATGAGTTGTTCAAATAATTTGAAACAAATTGGTTTGGCGATGCACAGTTACCATGATGCCATGACTCATCTGCCAGCAGGGTATGTGGACGGAAACACGAATGCGAGCAGTACTACTGCATTCGATATTGGGCCGGGTTGGGGTTGGGCTACATATCTATTACCCTATCTGGAACAAAACAATATAGCGAACCAGATTTCATTTAGTCAGCCAATAGGCAATAGTCCTATTAGGACTCAATTTATAAAAACTCTTTTGTGCCCCTCTGATCAGCGCTTACCGAATCTAGGCTTCACGGTTTATAATACAAATGTTCAAGTTGCTCAAGCCAACTATGTTGCTTGTATAGGTACACTGGAAACCAGCCCTAATCCTGGGCAAAATACCGGAGCGTTTTTTCGCAACAGTCAAACCACATTTGCCGCAATTACCGATGGGTTAAGTAGTACGATTCTTGCCGGAGAACGTTCTACCAATCATTCGCTGGCAACCTGGACGGGTGCGGTAACCGGTGGGTTAGTTCCCGCTTTGATGGCGCCGGGACCACCACCAAACGATCCATATTCCCAGGCGGAAACCGCTCAGGCCTTAATCCTGTCTCATGGCAATCGACTCCATGTGCCCAGTGCTGATTTCCCCGTTTGGGATGCGGATACTTTCTATAGTCAGCATACTCCCAAAGGGGGGAATTTTCTCTTTGGAGATGGATCCGTTCACTATCTCAATAGTGCTATCAATGGGATCACTTTTGAATATATGTGCACAATTGCAGGTGGGGAAGTGATTGGCGATTATTAATTGTATCTGTTTGCTAGTTCTTTTCCGCCGGTTTGCTTAGAGCTTAATTCTTTGCCATTTCTTTATCTATTTTACTCAATTTTCAAAAGCTTCCCAAGTTAAATACTCTTCTTTGTGCAAGGGGAGGAAACGAGGATAATCCTTAATTATTCTTTGTAAAATGAACCGATAGATTAGTAAAGTTATAAAAGTTGGAGAATCATTACAAAAAATAGTTCAGAGGTGCGATAGTTTCGCTTACGGGGTATGGTTGATTTAAGATATCGCCGATTCTGCGGTTTCACGATTTGTTTATCCAGTCTAGTTCTCTGGATTGGTAGTCTTATCTTGCTCACCGGTTTTCTAAGCGGGTGCCAGCTCGTTCGTAATATTTTTGATATTCCAGCCGAAACAGAGATTGCTCCTATCGACCAAGTTTCTCCCATGCTTTCGGCACAGTTATGTTACCAAACGGCGGAAGGCTATTTAGAAAAAAAGGAGTTCAACAAAGCAATCGATTGGTTTGAAGAGACGATTCACCGAGATCCGACCACGAATACGAAAGTCTTACCAAAATTAGCTAAATTATATGCAGAAAGTAATCAACCTAAGAAGAGTATAGCTATCTATGAACAATTGTTAAGACAGCGAGCGAACGATGCGGATTGGAATAAAGAAGCGGGCGAGGAGTATTTCAAACTCAAAGATTATGCACATGCCCTGAGCTGTTTTCAACGGGCTGCAATATCCATCGGCAATGATTTAACGGTAAAAGAGCGAATCGCCATCTGCCAATTCCATGGGCATCAGATCAAAGAATGCTTTAAAACGTTCCAAAGTTATTTGACGGAAGCAGAAAGTTATTTTAATCTGGGACTATTGTACTGGAAGGCGGTGACCTTACCAGATTATCAAATTTGTGCTGAGGACTGTTTTGCCAAAGCTATTGTCAGCGATCCCGAATTAAAGGTAGCTCAGGAGGCTATGGAGCAATTAAAGAAATCGATTCCTGTAAAAAAAGAATCAGAAATGAAAGTAAGCAAAACAGAAAATATGGACTGATAAACTTCACATGGAAGATTATTTTTGTATTAGTTGAGCCTGTAGCGAGTTGACTGCGGAAATAGGCTTCAGCGCTTTAATAATCATAAATCTCCCCATCAATCGTTCAAGAATCTGGAGTGGGAATATTCGCCACAGATGGGGCAAATCGGATCGGCGCAGATGCCGCTTAAAGATACGCTGTTCCACAAAGGGATGAAAAAGTAATCGCAATTGCCGGGCAGAATAAAGAGGAATCGCTATCTGATTTCTCGGTCGAAACCAGTATTCCCAAGGAATTAAATGATCTTTCCAATATCCGGCATTGTAGAGCGCTGGGAAAATTCCGAGAAGTTTTCCCCCCGGTTTTAACACTCGATAGATTTCTTGAATCATGACAGGCAGACCCGCGACTAAAGCGGTTTCGCCTAGATAAACCATATCGATCGAATGGGTCGCTAAAGGTATTTGATAATTTTTACTTTCGATTAGTTTGCCGCGAACCGCGCGGAGATTGAAATGTCTCTGTAAAATATGCAACTGCCGTTGGGAATCACTGCATAAGGTAACTTCAGCACCATTTTCCGCATAACGGACTGCATCGGTCCCTAAGCCATCGGCGAAACAGAGAATATGGTCGTTACGGTGCTTGGTTAACTCCAACATTTTTGGCAACCAATACCCATGGCGAGCGTACCGGCGCCTCTCGATCTGTAAGAACCATGGTAAAGACCAGGCCTCGAGATGATCGTCGCTCCTTCTGCTCGGTATGCGCCAACATTCCCGTGCAGCTAACAACTCTGCCGCTTCTAATGAAGCAACAAAAGGGATTGTCGAAAGCTCTGTTTCTTCAAACATTGGCTCCCGGTAATCCCCTTCCGAAGTCTTCAACGAAACAATGCCATCCATGGCTAATTCAATGAATCCCTTCTGGATCAGTAATCTTAGATTCCATTCCCAGATAACTGATCTGGTTAAACCGTTTTGGACATTACCTTAATTTTGAGGCAAGGTCAATAGCACTTGACCCGTAATCCCCTCCCGAAGTCTTCAACAAAACAATACCATCCGTGGCAAATTTAGTGAATCCCTTCTGAATCAGTAATTTTAGATTCCATTCCCAGATACTGATTTGGTTAAACCGGGGTGGACATTACGTTAATTGTTCCGATCGGTCAATAGGACTTGTATCGTTACGCTCCATCTCACACGATGGCAATAACTTCTCATGAGAGTTGGCATTTTCATTCATGAGAGATATACGAAAGAGAGATACGAAACGGAGAAAAGATAGGGGGAGTAAGAAGGAAGATTAAACGGGGCGATTGAGCAAACGAACGGAGCCAATTCGTTCTAGTCGACGAAGACAAATTCATTACTCAATAGGAGAACCTGAACCAATTGCGTCCATTTGCTCGTTGGTAGGGGATTATTTGTTGATATAGGATGGGGACCAGTGAAATCACGTTGAGAATTCCATAAATTCGTCGAGTTTCGTTTTTCCTGAATCGATATTTGCCAAACAAAAGAATCAGAATTGTTGTTCGTTCGGCAATCAGCAACAAAGTCGAGAGTTTCCCCTTTGTTGACTACGTATCCTTTATCCAGATTAACCACGATCCGCTGATTAAAGACAACCCAACTGCCAATGGTACCACTCCGGGATGAAATAATTTGTGCGCGAATGCCATCCCCTACTTTAGCAGGGTGCTCAATAAAGCCTTTGATCGTGATTGGGCCATTTTCTGGAGCGGTCCATCGGCGTATAACCGCCAGATCGGGCCGATCTCCAGGATGTCCCCCGATCGAATTGAGAATAAGCCAATTCAATTGTTCATCAGGTATTTTTTGGCCCCCTTGCCATTGATTGCCATTGCCATTCCAGAAAGGAAGTTTCTTAAATCCTTTCACTCGGTGTTTCTGCTCATCAACTCTGCCGTAGCCATAGCTCCAAGAATCCCCCTTTGGTTTCTGAACGATCAACGGATCTATCGGGGTTTTTAAGAAATCTAGACACAATTCTATTTCCTGATCATTGGGGTTGCGTGCATATATTTCTTGAAAAAGTTTTTGAATCTTTTCTCGATCCTCTTTGGCATTTTCGATTGATTTAATTTGCAATAATTTATTAGACTGTTCCATAATCCAGGGATTGTTTAAAAGAAATAGGCCCTGTTGCGGTACGGTTGTCACAAAACGCTGAGCGGTGTGCGAATCAGGAGAGGCGAAATCGAAAATCCTGAAGGTTCCCGGTAGATTTTGACGATCGATAAAGCCATAGAGTGTCCGGCGATTGGTATAGGGAGAAGAGAAAAGATCTACCGATTTACCCCCTATTTTCGGATCTAACTGTTTGCTCACGGCTAAGATAGAATCTCGCGTCGATTCGAAATCGAGCCGGCGGCGATTCATCCTTGCCCATAAACGATTCTCTGGATCACTCGTCACCAGCTCTGCATTAGCCGAGCTACTTTGCTGATAGGTTCGCGAAAGCATCATGAGTTTGTGGAGCGCTTTCAAAGAGCCGTGGTGGACAATGAGTTGCTCTGCCAGCCAATCGAGTAATTCTGGATGGGTGGGAGGCTCCGACCGCAGCCCAAAATCGCTGGGGGTTCTCACCAATCCTTGTCCAAAATGGTTCTGCCACAAGCGATTCACGATAACCCGGTAAGTCAAGGGATTGCGTATATCCGTAATGGCCTGAGCCATTTCCAAGCGGCCGCTCCCTTTCTGAAACGGTTTTCGCTTATCCCCGGTAACTACCTGCAAGAATTGCCGTGGGATGGTTGCGCCATGGTTGCCAGGATTACCACGCAAAAATACATAGGGTTGAAATAAGTTCGGGGAATCTTTCATGATCATCGCTCTTGGCGGCGAGCCAGGGTGAGTTGCTTTTTGTTCGTCCAATTTGCGATTCAATCGGACCAGTTCATCGCGATCTTTTCGATCAAATAGGGGACTCTGTTCTGATGCAGGTAAGCTCAATGGATTTTCTGGCTTGTGCAGTTGTTGATAGATATATCCGTGTTCTTTGTTCGGATTTGTCTCGTTAAATACCTGAATCATCCATTCTGCATAAAACCCCGCAATATCCCCGGCCGATTTCAATGAACCTCGAAATGATCGTTTTACCAATTCTCGCTGTAACCAGGGGGCCAGTGGTGCCAGAGCAGGGAGATCTTTGGCGATCGGTTTATCTCGATTCCATTCGGCATTCTTCAAAGCGGCTTTAAGTAATAACGGTATTTTTTTAACGGCTTCTTTCTCTTCGAGTTTAGCCGATTCCATGAGCAAGGAAAAAAGTTCTGGATGGGCTTTACTCTGTTCCTGAAAAAACTGGCGCCAGCGATCAAAGACCAATCGGTTCAAATCCTGATTCTTGATCAGATTGCGGATTTCTGGCTCTTTGAGTTTTGTTGCTATCTGAATAGCCATTATATATTTTTGTAAAGTTTCTGGCTTTCGCTGAATCGCCAGTTTTGCTTGATGCAATTCCTGCGCTCGATTTTGAATCTTATTTTTCATCGAGGCTACCATTTTTTCGAAATCGGCGCGAGCAGGGTTAGGGATTGAATCCTTTAACTCCGGCAGATCTCCCGGTTCAACGGAAGAAGCAAAAACCCCGTAAATGGAATAATAATCTTTGGCGGGAATAGGATCGAACTTATGATCGTGGCAACGGGCACAAGCGATGGTTACCCCCATAAAGGTGCGAAATGTAGCATCCATGCGATCATCGATAATATCGTGAATATTATTCAGAAATCGGCGCCCAACCGTTAAAAATCCCATAGCTGCAAGATTAGGCGAATCTGAATTCACAAGCTGATCCGCCGCGAGCTGATACTGAACAAATTGTTCATACGGCATATCTTGATTCAGTGCATTTACCACCCAATCGCGATAAGTGTAGGCATAAGGATAGTTCCGATCTTGTTCAAATAGATAGCCGCGCGTATCGGAAAAGCGAGCCAAATCGAGCCAATAGCGTCCCCAGCGTTCCCCATATTTCGGGTTTGCTAACAGGGAATCGATCACTTTTTCAACAGCATTAGGGGAATGATCGTTCTCAAATGACTGAATCTGTTCAATGGTCGGGGGGATTCCGATCAAATCGATATACATTCTGCGCAATAGGGTTCTTTTATCTGCGGGTGGGGAGAGAGTACGCCCCTGCGACTCTAATTTCGCTAAGATAAACGAATCGATGCCATTATGAACAAGTTCTTTGTGCTGGATATTGGGAATCGGGCGATTCGATATAATAGGTTGGAAGGCCCAATGTTTATCCTTTTCTTCGCTAGATATTACTTTGCCTGTTTCTGGAAAAGGCAAGCCCATCTTGACCCATTCTTCCATTTTCGAAATCGCTTCTTTGGGCAATTTGCCTTTGGGTGGCATCTGGCAATCTTTTTCGTAGTTGATAGCCCGGATTATTTTTGATTTCTCGACTTGGAGAGGAATGGCGGCAGGTCCAGAATCCCCCCCTTTTAATATTGCGGCTCGGCTATCTAAGCGTAATCCACTTTCCTGTTTCTTTGGACCGTGGCAACGAAAACAATGCTCGCTTAATAAGGGTCGAATGTGATTTTCGAAATAGTCGTTCCCCAGTTGAGAGTTTATTTCCTTTTTTGACTGTTTCTCTTGTTTCGAATTTGGTGTGATTTTTGCCGGATCTGTCTTTTTAGCCGGTGGATCGGCGAGAAGTTCTTGGGTAAAAAAGGATTCTCGTTGAGCGAACATAATCGCAACACATGCAAGAATTCCCCAATAACAAAGAGATAAAACACGAGCAGAAGGGCGAGACCGTAGATCGGCATGTAACGATTTATGTTTGCAATCTTTCATGGATTTCAATTTCTTAATGTTGATGGTTCTAAAAGAATATTCTACTAAACCTTTAAAAACGTTATGGATTCGTATTCGTTTAACTAAATAAAAAAGTTAATCTTATTAATGTTATTTTAACGGCGGGAGGATAATCAATCCTATATTCAATAATTATTATATTATATCATCCGAAATCAGAAAAGGGTTCCAGTTTCAGATGTTTTTGTAAAAAGAATTATTTTCATAAATATATCTTTTTTATAGAGTGGATTGGATTAGGAGTTATTATTTTCAACTTACTTACTCGAAATATCGATAATGGATTAGTAAGTTGATGAATACTATCATAATTTAATTCGTTTTAATGCGAATAAGAGACGTTCAAAACAGATAATGGATTCGGATCATTTAATACATATAACTCCCTAAGAAATAATAAATAGAGCATAAATAATAGAGTAAAATTGATGAAATTAGCTAAACGAGTAAATGAATTTTCCGAATCCGTCATTCGAGAAATGACCAGATTAGCCAATCAATTCGGTGCAATCAATTTAGGGCAGGGGATGCCCGATTTTGAATCTCCTCAGGAAATCAAGGACGCCGCTTGCGCGGCAATTCAGAAAGGCTTTAACCAGTATTCGATAACCTGGGGAGCGCCGTTACTGAGAGAAGCAATAGCGCAGAAAATGAGCAAGTTTAATGGAATTTCCTGCGATCCCGATAAGAACGTTACGGTTTGCTGCGGGGCCACGGAGTGCATGATGGCTACCATGCTTGCTCTAATCGATCCAGGAGATGAGGTGATCATCTTTCAGCCCTTCTATGAAAATTATGGTCCAGATGCTATTATTTCTGGAGCAACCCCAAGATGGGTCCATCTTCATCCACCCAACTGGAATTTTGATCGGGACGAGCTACAATCTGTGTTTTCGAATCGAACCCGCGCGATTATAATCAATACCCCGAATAATCCTACAGGGCATATCTATTCCAGGGAGGAACTGGAGTTTATTGCGCAATTGTGCCAGAAGTACGATGTCTTAGCGATTACCGATGAGATTTACGAGTATATCCGCTATACCGATCAGCAGCATATCAGTATGGCGACAATCCCGGGAATGGAAGATCGGACGATTACCATCAGTGGTCTCTCGAAGACTTTTAGTGTTACGGGTTGGCGGTTAGGATATTGCGTTGCTCCTGAGGCGATTTCCACGGGTATTCGTAAAGCGCACGATTTTCTTACGGTCGGTGCTCCGCATCCCTTACAAATGGCTGGAGTTGCTGCTCTGCATTTTCCAGATAGTTATTACGAAAAAATTCGTCAAGATTATCTTCGCCGCCGTGAACTCTTTTTACCCTATCTTCGCCAAGCAGGATTAACGGTTTACCAGCCAGAAGGGGCCTACTATGTCATGACCGATATTGCTTCGCTAGGTTGGCATAACGATACCGATTTCGTTAAAGAGATGATTCAAAAAGTCGGAGTTTCTGCGGTTCCTGGGAGTAGTTTTTATTCTCCAAAAGATTTAGGTCGAACAAAAGTCCGCTTTATGTTTGCGAAAAAAGACGAAACGCTTCACCAGGCAGGAGCGAAGCTAGTCCAGCTAAAAGAAAAAATAGGAATACCAAAATAAAGATTTTGATTTCATTCCGAATTTTGAACAAATGTCCATAATTATCTTTTGAGGAATGCTACCATTATTTGCTCAATTGTAGATTCTTTCTCCAGCGGTCATTGTTTATTTACTGGGAATCGACTACACATAGGTTGTTCTAGTCTTAATCCTCTTTTGTTAAGATACATAACTTACGCTGTTTCTCTAAATAAATCTTTTTTCACTTCTTTCAAAACGAACATAGCGAAGTTCGAGATTATCTGTTATTCTTAATAAGAAGATCTGATAGATCCTGTTAAAGAATTAGTTTCTCATTCTTAACGCTCTAAACTAAATTCATTTTAGTTTTTACTTAAGGAGTTATTGGATTCGATTGGAGAAATTGCTCAAAAAATAATTTTTTGGGAATTCAAGAATCTCTCTCAGTATTCTTAGGATCAAAGATTATTGGTGTTTAAAAGTGAACGAAATTCGAAGATTGTTGTCAATAAAATTATTGTCAATAGGGTTCTATAGGATTACAGCACTTATTAAAGTCACTTATAGAGGATCAGTTCATGAATAGTGGAATCTATTTTAGATTTGATGCTTTAATGGTAGTGAAGCGAACAATCCAAATCTATTTATAAATCGGGTTGAAATAATCTGCCCTATTAATCTGCCCTATTGTGTTTAATATTGGCTTCATCTTCTTTTGTTAATCCCGATAGTATTTTGAAAGAAGATTATAAGAAGATAATGAATTGCAGACGAAGAAAAGTTTTTTCATAGAGGAGCTTTATTGGAATGAGTGATTCCAAATCGATAGAGGGTATAGAAATTGATAGTTCAAGCGAAGAAAGTTCAAGAAAAGAAAGTTTAAAAAATAGTGGTAAAATAGGAGCCTCTCAAGAGAAGGGAGATCCTTCGTTAAACCCGGTGGAGATAAAAACAGAGAAAGCAGTAAGCGCAGATATTGGAAAGCATCTAGCAGATAAAGCTTCAGAACATTCAGTAAAGAAAGAAAGGCCCAAGATTGTTATAACTTGGGCAGAATGGGGAATAATTCTTCTTTTGGCGGGGGTGCAATTTACCCATATTCTGGATTTTATTATCATCATGCCGTTGGGACCAAAGTTTTACGAATCACTGAAGTTAACAACGGGTCAATTTGGAATATTAGTTGGGGTTTATGGGATTGCCGCCAGTGTTTCTAGTTTGATTCTTTCTCAAGTTTTGGATCGATTTGATCGCAAAAAAACGTTGTTATTCATTTACGGTGGGTTTATTTTAGCGACTCTATTCTGCGGCTTGGCAAGGGATTATCCAATCTGGTTAGCTGCTCGAATGGTCGCTGGGGCGTTTGGTGGAGTTTCGGGCGTTGTAATCATGTCGATTGTAGGGGATCTTTTTGCGGATTATCGCCGGGCAACGGCAACGGGAGCGGTCATGTCTGCCTTCTCTGTTGCATCGATTATTGGAGTGCCGATTGGTTTGAGTTTAGCCCAGCTTTATGGAATTAGTGCCCCATTTATTCTTTTGGCGGTGTTTAGTTGTCTGGTGCTCATCGCAGCTTGGATTTACCTCCCAAATATCCATAGCAAAGGTAAATCCAGAAATGTATCTCCCATCCGTCATTTCTGGGAAACCCTTTCAGAACCGAATCACATTCGCGCCTATATTTTCTCGCTTACTTTAGTTGTGGGATCATTCACTCTTGTTCCGCATATCGCAACGTATATGAAGAGAAATGTAGGGTTTTCTGATTTTTCGATCCAGTTAATTTATATCTGTGGGGGAATTTGTACATTAGTTAGTATGAATGCAATCGGTTACCTTTCTGATCGGTTTGGTAAGCTGTTCCTGTTTCGGATCACGGCTTGTTTAACCTTTATCATGTGTATAGTCCTTACGAATTTGCCTCCTGTATCTACCCTAATAGGGGTGGTTATTTGTTGCTGTTTCATGGTATCTACCTCTGGTCGAATGATCCCGGCTACTGCCATGATGTTATCTAGTACCCTTCCGCAAAACCGGGGAAGTTTTCTCGGGATGAATACTGCTTTACAACATCTAGGGATGGGAATTGCTGCTTGGATTAGTGGTATAATCCTTAGTGAAGTGGATGGCAAACTCACCGGCTATGCGATCACGGGCTGGATTGCTGCCATATGTGCCCTTCTTGGTGTTTTGTATGCCGGTAAGCTGAAACCTTTGGAACTACTAGCTCAGAGCAGTGAACCTCCCGCTCTCGTTCCTGTCCCTATCCCCGTCAATCCTGATCTCAAAATGGCCCCTTTCGCTTCGGAAATGAATGAATTGGAGTTAAAAAAACACCAAGCCGATAAAGATGTTGTTGCGATGCTCTAATCGATTCCTCCCACGGAATTAGCTCGCTTTCTTAAGATCCTGTTGGCAGAACAGGATCTTTTCTTTTATGCAGATGGCAACTTAAACTGTTTGCTTTTTGTGTATTAATCTATTTCTATTTCAATTCTCTTTGGTTATTTAAAGTTTATGGCCTCTTTTTGATAAGTTTCGGTTGAGGGAGTTTTTGCCGATTCTGTGTTCCCAAATCTAGAGCCAGTAAACGGGGATAAAAAAATCAGAATCGAAAAGAAATCAGCTTAAACCGGTTGAAAAGTGGTCAAAACCCCGAAAATACCAATAGGTTATTCCTTTGTACGGATTACTTATCCCCCTTTAAAAAAGAGGATAAAATCGATCATCAGCACCAGTTCAATGAAGCTCCATGAGAGATTGAGGGTCAAAAACTCAAACTTCATTTTAGTGAATCACGACCTCCCTTTGAACGGACATTGACTCACACAAGTGATCTAACTATTTCTTGGTGAGAAAACCTTGCGAAACGCCATCTATGGAAGCCCAAAAATGGAAGCCCAAAAATGGGAGATCAAAAATGAAGTTAATATTTGGTTTTCTAGTAGATGTTGAGAAGGGCATGGTCTGGAGCAAGGTTGATTCGTACTTAAGCATCAAATCGGAATCAGCAAATTCGTTCAAATTCTATCGTTATTTGTTGAATTTCCGATGTATGATCCCTTAAATTGAACCAAATTCTATTCGGATAACCATAAATTTACTATTCCCTTCGATTTGTTGAATTGAAACAGTTTTCCATTTGGGAGAAATCCCACTTTCAAACCGATAGTCTACTTGGTGAATAATGAAAGCTGGACACTCTGTTTGCGAACTGTGGTTAAGATCGATTTATGAAATAAAGAGATCTAGATAAACGAGAAGAACGAAAATAAATCCCTTTCGCTTCGAGCATAAAAAAACGAGATAAGACTTCGATTTTGGCACGATTCATAACAATTTTTGGGTTATTTCAAAATTAGTCTTGGCAATCTCAGGAAAAAATCAAACTTTTTTTGAACTGAAATTTGAAGAAGGAATCGAACTCCGTGAACGGAAATTTGATTTATAGTCAACTTCATGCGATAATCAAAATAAATGAGAGCCTAACAAGACATGAATCCTCTTATTGGAAGAATTTTAAGTTTTGGAATTAGGATAGTAATCAGGATAATAGATAATTTGAAGTCCATTTGACGTTCTATCAAGGTAAAATCAAATAATGGATTAGCGGAATCGGCATTTCTGGGGATTTTTGTTTTAACTTCTGTAAAAAGAAACGAAAAGGTTAAACAAAGTTCGGACCTAAAGTTTAGAAATTGATTTACGAGATTAAATCAGGAGTATGGTGGTATGTGGATACGCAATAATACAGCTCGGAGAAAGCGGAGCGGGGTAATTTTGCTGGTCGTTCTATCGATGCTTACTCTGTTTGCGGTCGTTGGTCTCGCCTTTGTGCTCTACGCTGAAAATGAGGCGAATGCCTCTCGAATCTGGCGTGAAGCGCGTCAGAATAGAAACTCTACAACCCTCCCGTTTTTAACCGATACGATGATCAATCAGATTCTCGGATCGATAATCTATGATGTAGATGATAGTCCATCATCGAACCAAAACCCGGCGACGATCCAGAATAAGATCTACGGGCATGGTCTGGCGCGATCGATGTATGGCTGGAATTCATTGCAACCCTTAGGGACAAATCAGAATACGATCCCATACAATGGGGTAGGATCAATACCTTTTTCCGTGACCGGGAATTATAGTCCCAATCAAAGCCCCTTCGCCGTGCGTTATGCGGGAAGCAATGTCTATCCGGAATCTTTCGGGCGATCGGCAGCTTCGACTTTTGGATCTCCAGGTACTTATATACCCAAAAATGCGAATTATACTTATCCAGATAACAATAACCTTTTTCTAGCAACCATTCAGCCATCAACGGGTAGAGTTCTAAATCCCTCTTATGATCGTTCCTATAATACAAGTTCTTGGAATACAGGATCTATAACCCCCTTTCAAACTTTAAGACCGCACCCAGCGGAACATCCTAATTTCCCTCCTCCGAATTTCAATTCGGATGGAACGTATGGGGATGTTGAAAATCTTCCTAATAAAATGGTTCAACAGTACGATAGTGTTTGGATCGATGTTCAGCTCCCCTTGGTTACCTATAATGGGGTAACTTATCGGCCTTTAATCGCACCATTATTGTTTGATTTAGATGGGCGAATCAATGTGAATGTTGCTGGGAACGTCCCCATCAATCCAGGAACCCAGGTATCGAATCAGGGTTGGGGACCATGGGAAATGAGTTTGAAACAGGTGATCAACCCATCGGGGGTCACTTCGAATAATTTATTGCGTTCAAGCTCCGCGCCAACATTGGGACGATACGGGCCATCAACTACCTCAGGAATGACAACCAATCCAGCACAACCGTATAAAGCTTTTGAGCCTCACCCCGGCACAGTTCCTAATCTCATTACAGGTGGCTACCCCGCGCAACCTTATGCTTACGGAGATCTGGATGGATCACCGATGACCAATCCTGGCGCGACTCAAGTGATTCAGCTCCCTGCAGGAATTCAGACTTGGCCTACTTTTCCAAGCAGTTATCAGGGCGGCCAATATCCAGAAAATCTGAATCACCCTTTATTTTACAATCCTTATCTTAATCGATCGTTACCGACTTTGGGAAGCCAGTTCGCGTTACCCTATGGTTTTCTTTCGAACAGACATTTTGGTAATTCGAATTTAGCCTTTTTGAACAGTCAATTTAATTATGATCAGGTCGATTATGATCAATCGGAATTAGTTCAGGCAGAAGGACCAGGCGGAGTGCTTGGGGCCAATTATGTTCCTGGAACGAACGGATCTAATCCTCGCTTTTTGATTACGCCTTTAAGCAACGATCTGGATCGCACTGGGTTGACCCCCTGGCAAACAAATGTCAGTGGATTTTCATATAACTTAGCAGCGAATACAAATCAGCCTATGGTTTCCTCCCCAATTCCATTTCCTTCATTAACATCGCCTCCGGGTGCGCCCACAGGGGATTTCAGCCCCAATTTTAACTCGATCGCCTTAGCTTCCGGATTTGAAGCGATTGATCTGAATCGTTCTTTAGCCGATTATCGAACTCAGGGATTGTCTTCTCTATACGAAACACCCAATAACGTAACCGTGGCGAGTTATACAATGGCTTTGCAAGATCGCCAGCGATTTGCTCAGGATATTTATAATCGTCTAGTGGTGAGCTGTCTCGGTGTTAGTCCAACCCAGATTACGGCCATTCTCAGCACTCAGGGAAGCCCGCAATACAATGCTTTGCGGTGGTTGGCTCAGCTCGCGGTGAATATTGTTGATTTTATCGATCCCGATGATTACATTACGGTGTTTTATTGGAATCCTGCTCTTGCAACAGAGCTACCTGTCTACGGGACGGAAATGGTTCGCTTGGTGATTAATGAGGTTTATACGACCTGGCGAAATGATCCAACCGATCCATTCCCAATGAATCCAATGACCATGATGCAAACCGCTACTAAACCGTATCAGGTACTAGTATTTGCAGAACTTTATAATCCATTATCTCCAACAGGTGGAACCGTCGCTACACTTTCCAATCAGGGAGGGGCGCCGCTTTACTGGAATGGCAACAGTGGGTATCAGATGATTTTGACTCAGACTCCAGATACACAGTTGCAAATCCCAACGAATACGGATGGGCATTGTAGCTTAACACCAGCTCAGTACAACACCATTCCTTCCTTAACGAACGCGGCAAGCAATTTTGCTGTAATGCCCGCAACCTCAGCAGCACCAACAGGGACGAACGGTTTCTGGGTGATCGGTCCGCAAAAGAATCTCCCAGTGCAAATGGGAACAGGAGCTGCAATAAATGCATTTTTCCCCGAAAGCGCTATGGGAACTTATACCAATTCGATGATGTATTCGGTGCCGTTGAATACCATGAATGCTCCAACTCCTCCTACACTCATTTTGCGCCGATTGCTATGTCCCCATCTCCCATTCAATGGTACCCCTGGACCTACTTATAATCCTTATGTAACGGTCGACTTTGTGCAGACCTTACAAACGCAGATGTATGATAGTCGGCAGTATACCCAAAATGGCCCGAATATGTCGCAAATCCCCTATACTCAACAATATTCTTATGGCCGCACTCAGCCTTATGCCGCTAGTCCGAACCGGTATGTGCAGTCGATTGGTGCTTCTGTGGGTGGAGCTTGCATCAATACTTTCGCTGCAACCAATAAAGGGGCGAATACCACCACGATGACCACCGCTCCTGATAGTCCCTATCTATGGTTGACTCACTTAGATCGAATGTTGATTAGTCCTATTGAACTTTTCCAAGTATCCTGTTTCCCGCCACATCGGCTTACGCAGCAGTTTATAACAGGAACAGGGGCGGTAACTAGAGCCAATAGTTTCCAACACCTAGCGAACTGGGTAAATAATATGGCTCCCGTTGCAGGCGGAGGGGCTAGTGCCACGACGAATGCGGTTTTGACCGATCAGTTTGTCTTGTATCGAGCTTTAGGTTTACTCAAAGTTCGAAATCAGACTTTGGGAATGAGCTTTGGTGGGCGGGTACCTGGACGTGTTAATATTAATACGATCTGGGATCAGCAGATCCTACAAGCTGTCGCCGATCCGCAATTTTCCGGGCCTGGACCTAATCAATTTACTTCAACGACCATTCAAACAGCATTTAGTAATATTATGTCTTGGCGTACACCTAATGGAGTGCCTTCCCTTGGAGATAAACCGTTTTATGGCTTGCCGGTTCCGTATTCGCCTGCCGCTTCCAGTTTTGGAACTTCGCCGTATCAAAATCAGATCGGTGCAGAAACTTCCATCCTTCAACCCGGGTTATTCGGCCCCGTTGGCAGCACAACTCATCCTTATCTACAAAATGAGCTGTTGACCAAAGTGTTTAATAACCTGACGACACGCAGTAACTGTTTTGGTTTAATCTGCACGGTTGGATTTTTTGAATATACGGCTTCAACGGGTCAGCTTGGTCCTGAATTGGGATATATCGATGGCAGCCTAGCGCGTCCAAAATTCTTTGCGGTGATCGATCGAACCAATCTATCGATCGATTATATCAACGATACGAATTTGCGTACGCAGGGACCAAAGCCGGTTCATTTCTCTTTGGATCTGGTACCTTCCCCCACAACGAATACCCCCTTGGTCACCAATATAAACCCAACGACGAACGGAGCGAGCGGTCAACCGATTTATGTTCGTATTCCTGCACAAGGGGTTGACAGTAACGGTAATCTTTATGGCTATTATGATAATACCTACTGGAGTTTGACAAAAGGGGCTACCATGCTTTTGGATATTGGAGCCAATCAAGAAATTGTTCAGGTAATAAATACGAGTTATATTACTCCGAATTTGGCTGGAAACGATCTGGGGGGCGGGGTGCTCCAACTTTCACCGGTGAAAAATTATCACTCCTATGGTTGTAATTTGCAAATTTACAATGCAATGCAAGGGAATCCTGGACCACAACCGAATTTCGATTATCGCCAGCCAAATTACTCCGCAGTGGTTCCTTATGTGAATGTGCTTTATAATACCAATTGACCTTGACTAAGTTAGCAAGCCTTACAAACTCCCCCCAACTCAAAATCTTTTCTGATTTTGAGTTGGGGATTTTTTTTCGAGCGTTCACTCACCGGGCTAGCTCACAATCCCCGCAAGCTCAAAAAGGAGTTTTCGGACAGAGTTTTTTGTTATTGACAATGGGGGCCACCATAGCCCGGTGGGGTGTATCCGTTCCAGGGGTTTCACCCCTGGGTACAGGCCGACACGCCTCCGGCGTGAAAACGTCGAACTTTGTATCCGTTCCAGGGGTTTCACCCCTGGGTACAGGCCGACACGCCTCCGGCGTGAAAACGTCGAACTTTGTATCCGTTCCAGGGGTTTCACCCCTGGGTACAGGCCGACACGCCTCCGGCGTGAAAACGTCGAACTTTGTATCCGTTCCAGGGGTTTCACCCCTGGGTACAGGCCGACACGCCTCCGGCGTGAAAACGTCGAACATCGTATCCGTTCCAATCCGTTCCAGGGGTTTCACCCCTGGCTACAGTCCGACACGCCTCCGGCGTGAAAACGTCGAACCAAGGCGAAAGGTGCGACAGCGTCGCATCTTTTGTGCAAGAGGTGCTTACACAAATCCGTGGATCTTTGCTCATACTACGTATGGTAACCCACCTCCAATGCACCCCGGAGGGGTGCTGGACGGTAGCCAGGGGTGAGGAGTCGCGGAGCGACGACGTAACCCCTGGTATGGAAACCCACACCCCTGGTATGGAAACCCACACCCCTGGTATAGAAACCCCACACCCCTGGTATAGAAACCCCACACCCCTGGTATAGAAACCCCACACCCCTGGTATGGAATGTACCACGGAGAGAACTCCCTTTTTGGTTGTAACAATTGGTGTCAGATGAGGAGGTGAGACATGAAAAAAAGTCCGCGGGTGCATTCGCCGGATTTCAAGGCTCAAGTGGCATTAGCAGCGATCAAAGGGGATCAAACACTCCGTCAGGTGGCTGAGCAGTTTGAGGTTCATGCCAAGTTAGTGCAAACGTGGAAAAAACAGATGAACGAAGAGGCCGCAACTCTGTTTGCCGGACCGCCTCAAGCGAGTGAACTCAAACAACAGCAGGAGCAACAAGCGGAACTGCATGAACAGATTGACAGACTCAAAATGGAATTGGAATGGTTGAGATCAAAAGTTGCGGAGTTCTTATGAGTGAAAGCGTCAGCAAGTCGATCCGGATCATGAGTTACTATCGCCTTCGAGATTTTTAGATCGGTGCTGGGAGCGCGGCCATCATGGCCGCAAACATCGAGTGCGGGTGAGACGCCCGCGCTCCCAGCGATCCCCGCATCAAGGCGAGCGGGGGACGTGAGTCTCCCCTGATTCTTTTTCGCGTTCACTCACCGGGCTAGCTCACAATTCCCACACACCGGACGATTCATATCTAATAAGAAATATTGTTGGCACTGCTTTATGGGTAAAAAAAATCAGGAGACTTTCGTCTCCTGAAAAAAATATAATCAAATGATCTAGAGCATTACAAGAATGGAAAATTCATTTTTTAGTAACTGCTCGTTTATTAAAGAAAGATTTGGGTATTATCTTCCAGGGGGTCGTCCTCGTCCGCCTCTACCGCCACCGCCCATACCCGGTGGACGAAATCCGCCGCCACCCATACCCGGTGGACGAAATCCGCCGCCGTTCCCTCTAGGACCACGATTGCCTCCAAAGTTAGGACGAAAACCGGGGTTCATTCCTCCGCCTGGAAGATTCCCACCATTCATGTTTCCATCAGTTCCCGTTTGATCTTGACTTGATGGGACGCTAAGAAGGTTATCAATAGATAACGCGGTGGATGGAGATTTCAGAGTATTCATATAATCTTGCCAAGATTTTGCAAAGCCCATGAAACGATCTTTTACCAGTCGTTCTCCTTCTAAAGATGCTTTCGAGATACCAAAAGATTTAGCAAAAACA
>JAKBAI010000024.1 GCA_021809185.1 Planctomycetota bacterium | reverse complement strand
GGAATCGCTCCTATAAGGAGAAATGCCTCGCCAAGAGTTGCCAACAGCCAAGAATCCCCCTCTTTGCCCGTTTTGTCAAGTTCGGCAAACACCTTGTCGCGAACCTGCATAGCGATGGTCCGCGACAGATCCGAGTCACCTGATAGCAAGGCAAGAGTAGCAGCATTGATGCCGGGGAACGTGTCGCCGCAAAGCTCATAGGCCTTCTGATAGAAGCCGAGGGCCTCTCGAAATCGTGCCAGGCGGACAGCTTGGTCAGTCGAAGAAATAGCCAGATCCTTTCGGATGCGACCTGAAAGGCTGAGAACGTCACTTTGAATCTCGGGTGGTAGGTCGCCGCGTTCGAGCATTTCTCGCACGAAGACAGAAGCACGTCTGGGATTGCCGCTCCGTACCACAATGCAAGCGCTCGGCAGTACATAAGGTCGTGGTCTCCTGGATAGAGTTTGTCCAAACCGCGAGACGCGACTTCGAGAGCCAGAGTCGGATGGCCCTGTTTGAGAAGGAGGCGCGCGAACCGGCGTAAAAGTTTCGGCGTCTCTGACCAGATATGATTGTATTCTGGTGCTCGGCAGAGGGCAAGCAGATTCAGTACCTGAGCGTTATTGACCGATAACTGTTCGAGGACGGCATCGGCAGTTGGTGTGATCATAAACCTGATTCCTCTAAGAAGAGAATTCGAAATATTAGTTATTTGAGAAAGAGCCGACTCGGGGATTCGAACCCCGGACCTATGCTTTAGGGGATTACTAAATACCTCGCTCTGATAACTGGTACGAGGCTTATGGTGGACCCCATTGTCAATACCAAAAAATGCTGTCCTATCAAGAATTAAAGAATCAGGGGGTTGGCACCCCCCCGCTAACCTTATCAACGAAAAATCTCAGAATCCACATACACTCATCTGACACCAATTGCAACAACCAAAATGGTAGTTCTCTCCGTGGAACAGTTTTTGGGGTCCACTATAGTCCCGGAGGTTGTACCCCAGAGGCATATGCCAAAGCTTCGTCCGGGTCGTTTCTGAAAGAGTTGATCCTTTCCGCTAGTGGAGAGCAGTCGAGATGCAGAAATATCAATGCTAGAACCTGAACACAAAATGGGAAAAAGCTAATCCTACCCCGCCCGCGTCATTTGCCACTTCGTCGGGTTCTGTTTCACGGGGGGGGCTTGGCGAAGTCGGCAGCGAGTGACCGAACCCACCTGAGCCAACGGCATCAGGGGACATGAAGTCCCAGAAACCTACCGTGCCGCCGGCTCAGGTGCAGTGTTGGTTCGAGGTTTGGGGTTTGCGCGTCTTCCACCCAAGGCTCAGGGCAGCATCCAGTTCGCACGCTCCGCGAACTCTTTCTGGACATCGGCCCGCCATCGCCAGATGGCCTTGGTGCCGTCTTTGTGGTCGAACCAGTGGTTCTTGGCGGTGTCGGGCCGGACGAATCGCCCGCCCCAACCCGGCTGGTCCGGCTTCTCCGGGTCGTTCACCTTGCGGATCGCGCTGACCAAGTGTAGGAAGGACGGGGTGTCACCCTCCCACACACCAGGGACTTTTGGATCCCAGCCACTCCGAGGGTACGTAGCACCAAGCGGGCCGTGTCCCTCACGGACATGTTTGTTGGCCCACGCAAGGTCAGCGATCTTCTGATCGGCCCCCGGCATACTCCAGAACATGCCCATGTAGTTATTCTCGGACAGGATGATGAACAGGCTTGGGGACTCATCCAGCAGCCAGTCGGCGGTCGCATCCTGCTTGGCGATCAGGTACAGCCGCATCTTGCTGAGAAAGCGGTCCAGTTCGGCGCGGGTACGAGTCGCCTTCACCTTCCAGATCGCCTGCGCCACCTCGCGGGAGCCGCCCCAGACACAAATCCACACCGGCCGCGGATCGGGCTGGTCCACAATCTTGATAATCGCATTCGACGCCTCGCTGTCCTTGTCCTTTCCCAGAATGTCGTCGAGCTTCTTCTTCTTCGTGCCAACAGCCGGTGCGCCCCAAGTGCCGGATCGCCCTTCCCAAGTGACTGCTCTCAGTTGCTTGGCAGTGGGGTAGCGACGGTCATGCTTTCGGAGGTTCTGTTCCACCTTGCCGTAGAGGTCGAGCATGTCGAGCAAGTTCTTCTTCTTTGCGACGTTGGCGAACGTGCCCGACGTTACCAGCAGCCCCTCGGTGTCAAACTCGTTCGTGTACAGCAGGTAGCGGACCATCGACTGAACGTCGTCCGGGTCACTGCACTTCTCCGGGGGGTCGCCGTTTTTGACACCCTTGACCGGGATCACGTCCAGCGGTGGGAAGTCGGTCGAGATGATTACACGGAACTTCGCAGACTTACCGTCCAGCTTCGCCTCGTCGGCATTACACGGGCCGGCGGTGTCACCCCCGACCAGCAGGAACGCAGCGAACAGCAGAAGACCGGGTATGACGAGACGGGCGGCTTGCCCTCTGACTCTAACTTGGACTCTCATGGTGTATTCCTCATATTCCTCACCCACCCCTCGCCCTCAAATTGTGCCGCTAAACTGGTGACGACGATTGACGACTCGATAGCCGAGGGGAGAAAGAGCCGACTCGGGGATTCGAACCCCGGACCTATGCTTTACGAAAGCATTGCTCTACCAGCTGAGCTAAGTCGGCAATTAAAAATGTATAGAGAGAAAAATCTCTATAGAGAATAAACATAACTTAGAAAATACACAACTTAGAAAACCAGAGAAAATGAGTAATTCAGGGAATTACTTTCACTTTGGTTCTTGATTCTTAGTTGTATCAGGCTTTAATTCATATTGAAGATATTCCTGAACATTATAGCTGAAATAATATAGCTGAAAATAATGCAAGAATATTCAAACTCAAATCTTTATTTCTCTCCTATCAAATTAGCTATTTTCTCGATATAGTCAAGCCCTTATCGAATGATGGAATGATCTTTTCTCAAATTCTAAGCTTAAGATTGGCTAGGAAGATAGTACCATTTTTAAAATCGATTCGGTCTATTGTTCTTAGCTATTTCTCTCCATAAATGATCTTGCGAGGTTCCATCAAGTTCGCTAAAGTCCCAAAATTATAAATCCTTTGAATAAATCAGATAGTTGATACACCGATAGCGCTGGACCGATAGGGATGCTCTCACAGAATTAATATCAATTAAGGATCGAATCATGAAGTACTGTCTATTTCTTCTTTCAGCAATTACTCTGATTTTATTGGCTGGCATTATAACAAAGGAGATTCGATTAAATGCGGTTTCTTCAAATATATCTCAAAATGCGGTTTCTTCAAATATATCTCAAAACGATGATGAACAGAAATTAGATCAACATGGAGACAGAGCCAACTATAATCATTCGAGTCTAAACGCGGATAAGACTCTGGAAGAAGGCCCGTTGCAGATCCCATCGGCCATGATCGATAGAGGTCTGGTTAAGATTGCGAAACCGCTTAAAGTAAAATTCGATCTGCATAACCCGACCTCGGACAATATAATCATTCATCAAGTTACAAGAGAGTGTGGATGTTTGACGCCTCAATTGAGTAATAAGATAATTACCGCGGGTAAAACAGAAACTCTTACTTTAGAGATCAATACCCTTTCTCAACCTCCAGGCAAACGGGAATGGCAAGATACGATCTTATATCGCATCGGTTCCAAAATGGAAAAAACGTATGCCAAGAAGGTAATCTTTCGAGCTGAACTTGTCCGCGAGATTCAGATAAGCCCTGCTGCGATTTTGCTCTCGACAACCGACTCAGAGATTCAACAATCGATTCATATTAAAGATGAACGAAAGAAGGGATTTCAAATCAAAAGTATTCGCTGTTCGATTCCTGGTATCGATTGTAAAAAAACTCAAGGGGAAGCGAGCCAAAATCCTTCGATTCAGCATGAATTAACGGTTACAGTAACGAAGAAAACTCCCATCGGCTTCCACGAAGCAAAAATCCAAATCGATACCGATGATCCAGAATATTCAATCTTGGAAGTTCCATTTCGAGTCGTCAAGAAAGATAAAAGTCAAATCTCCGCATCGACCGATCGGCTATTCTTTCAATTGGGGAAAGATCAGTCCACCGCTTCCCGGCTCGTTTGTATTGGCGATGGCAATCATGATGCCATTGCTTTAGAACGCATTGAAACCGATTCATCGGAAATTACGACAAAATCAGCAAATGGTCCAGGCAAAATGGTAACGGTTCGCGTTGGCATCCAATTATCAGAAATGAGCAAAAAAACATTCCAAAAAGATGGGCTTGTAAAAATATATATCAAAGAGCCAAAACCTCAGCTGATTGTTCTTCCCGTTCACTGGGAACAAAAAGAGGAGGAAGAGGATGATTAGTTCGGTTTATAGAGATAGGCCAAGCCAAGCTATTGAATCCGCTCTGCAGATAAACTAGCTTTTTCTCAGAGACTATTTGTTTTTTTGAGCTTTGTTCCAAACTCTACGTAGCCATGTTAAATCTTTACGAACTTCTTCTGGAGGAGTTTCCAGAATCATCGGATGATTTTCAAAACGCTCATCGAGAATAAGTCTTTCAAACGGCTTTCTACCGATTAATCCCTTACCGAGATTCGCGTGTCGATCGACTCGGCTACCCAACGCACGTACACTATCATTGATGTGAAAAACTTTTAGAGAATTCAGTCCGAGCAATCGATCAAATTCCCGAAATGTATCCTCATACCCTTGCGGAGAAACCCAGTCATAGCCCGCGGCAAATATATGGCAGGTATCGAGACAAATCCCTATTTTATCTGCCTTTTTCATCAGATCTAAAATGGCTCTTAATTGCTCAAACCGGTGACCGAGACAGCTCCCCTGCCCAGCAGTAGTCTCTAGCAAAAGCTGAACTTGAAGTTCTTTTTTCTCGACGAGGAGATTGTCTAGGGACCGCGCAATTTGAGCGATCCCTTTTTCTTCTGATTGATCCAGATGAGCACCCGGGTGCATTACCAGATAACGGATTCCTAAAGCCTCCGCCCGATCCATTTCAATAGCCATCGCCTCAACCGATTTATCATAGACCTCTTTTTTGGGACTAGCTAGATTGATTAGATAAGAATTATGAGCTATCGCCATTTGCAAATGATTCGATTTAAAGTGATCTCGAAATTCATCAATCTCTTCTTGAGTGAGCTTTTTAGCCTGCCACTGGTTATTCGATTTAGTAAACATCTGCAAAATGGGAGTTTTCATCGATCCAGCACAATCTGCTGCCAGATAATATCCCCCAGCTATCGATAAATGAGCTCCAAATAACGGCATTCTTAATCCTTTTTTTTCAGATCTTGTCCTTAAATCGTTTTAGGTCTTCTTCGGAATCTCGACTGCTCATTTTGAAATAATCATAAATTTTTTTCAAAATGGATTTAATAAAAGCACTTTCAATGAAATCGATTGACTTGTAGGTCAACCAATTTTGGGCTGATTTTTAAGAAGATTCGTAAAAGAATATGAGATTTATAGAATTACCAGGTATCTTTATATTAATATTTAATGAAAAACCAAAATGTGAATCAAATTAAAATTGATTTGTGGAGAGAGAAGTTTTTTTCTTTTTTTCTGGTTATAAATCAAATATCTATCAATAAGATAGGGTCTAAAAGTTTTTCCATTTTTCGAGGGGGGAGATCAGAACCGTGGACGAAGCGAAAATAGCAAAAACAGAGATTGAAGATACATATGCAGAGGCTTTTCGCAGCTTGTATGCGGAGGTTCTGGTAACCGCGGCATCGAAATACTGGTTAGATCAAGCAATTCAGACTGCAACAGGTAACGCATCCAGTACGATCATGTGTGATTGTGAAGCAGGACTGGACCGCTATATCGGCCTACCCGATTCTAATGGAACTGATGAGAAAACACCTGATGGCCGCCCCGGAGCGATATTACAATTTCATGTGCCACGATTTCGGAAAGATCGGGTGGAAGCTCTAGAAAAATCTCTGCTGGTTCGCATTAGTCAAAATATTCTTACCTGCCCTACCTGCGCCTGTTTTAATGTGATGCAGGACAGCGAAACCTATTTCAAAATGGGTCGAAAGATTGCATTTTTTGGAGAAGGTTATCAATATCGGGCAGAAAAATTTGGGCGAAAAGGGTGGGTTATACCGATTTTATCGGGCGAATTTTTTATAGAGCGAAGAATCGGCTATCAAGATGGTTTGATGGGAGGAAACCTTTGGCTGATGGGTAGTAGTCCCGAAGCTGCACTCCGGGCTGCGGAATTGGGAGTCGAAGCAGCAGCGAAAATTCCAGGTGTTATCATGCCTTTTCCTGGTGGAGTTGCCGCAAGCGGTTCGAAAGCGGGTAGTAAATATAAATTCAGTATTGCGGGGACTTATCTAGACTTTTGCCCTAGTTTGAAAGATAAGCTTGGCGACCAGAGCCGAGTGCCCGATGGGGTTGTTTCCATTCAAGAAATTATCCTGAACGGTAAAAATCTAGAAACCATCTCGCGGGCAACCCAAGCTGCTATTCAAGCGATGAAAGATATTCCAGGACTCATTAAGATCTCTGCGGGTAATTATGGCGGTCGTTTGGGCAAAAGTTTTATTTATCTGTTGCCCGAAAAGAATAAAAATTAACATCCCATAGTCCATTATTTCTAAAGTTCAATCTTTTTTCATGATTCTCCGATCGCGATTTTTAGTAAACTGCTTCGATATGCCCGAATCGAAAAGTTTATTACTACTCTGATCGAAGTTTTCGTGAATTAGTAGAATGATTGCCGATATACAAAAAGATCGTCAGCAAATTGGGTTGGTGGCGATATCCTTTTATGTATGAAGATGTATGAATAAGTATGAAAATAGGAGAATTAATGAAGCGTTTTGTTAGCTTGAGTTTACTGGCTCTCGGTTTGATTGCTGGGGTACTGGCAGGTTTTGGCATTATCCATGCTGCCGATAAACCAAAATCGATTAAAGAAGTTATGAAATTAGTTCATAATGAGGATGGCATTCGCGATACCATCAGTGAATCTCTCGCGAAAAAACCAGCGGATTGGGCCACGGTGTCAACGAAGAGCAAAGAATGGGTCGATGCCGCTACCGATATGACCAAAGGTAAACCCAAGAAGGGCTCTGCTGAGTCTTGGAAAAAGCTCTCGACCAAGTGGTTGAATGATGCTAAGGCTCTCCATACCGCCTCGGAAAAGAAAGATTTGAAAGCGGCACAAACAGCTTTGAAATCTTTGGGAACCTCTTGCAAAGCTTGCCACACTGCTCACAAAGGCAAATAATTTACATGGGCTAGTTGAATGGAATCGCTCAAAACTATTTGATCTTGTAGCCAATCAGAAAGCATTTCCAAACACTGGAAATGCTTTCCTGTTTTATTCGGGTAGATTTTCGCTTGTCGATTTTGGTTCGGGAATCCGTTTAGGGAGATGTTGAGGTAGATATCGGTAAATCAAGCCGGTAAGAATCAAAGCTCCGCCAATAAGAGTTGTCCCTGGTGGAGTATCGGTTTCTGGAGAAATCAAAAAAGCCCAGAGCGGGTTCAACAACGGTTCCAGAAGAGTGATCATCCCCGCTTCTGCTGGGGAAACAAAACGCAACCCATATGCAAATAGAC
The DNA here is from genome assembly GCA_021809185.1 of Planctomycetota bacterium. Taxonomy (GTDB): domain Bacteria; phylum Planctomycetota; class Planctomycetia; order Gemmatales; family Gemmataceae; genus JAKBAI01. Next base: position 26,950 of record JAKBAI010000024.1, on the reverse strand, counting down.
AATAAGGGGTGCCCATTTGAATCACTCCAAAAACCATCAGACAAATGAGCTGCTGGAATGACACCTCTGTCAACCAGTGCCCCGTCAAGGAAACACCGTTCAAGACGATCATGGCCAGCAACAACAAAAACGCACTACCAAGCTGATTTTGCATAATCAACCATATCGGGGAATGGCTGCGCAGCATTTTAAGGAAAAGGATCACCAAGGCATAGGTTAAACCGCTTCCCAAGCCCATTGCAGTTACTTCCCAATTGTTGCCAATCCCGTTGCCAAAGATAATGAGAAGTATTCCGCCCATCCCGATAATTAAAGAGATTAAATTCCCTCTCTCCAGGGGTTGCTTAAATATAAATACGCTGATCAGAAACACATAAAATGGGGCCATGTTTTGCAAGAGAATGGCATTGGCAGCACTGCCGAGGGCCATTGCAGAAACAAAGAGAATATTCATAACCGCGAAAGTAAAAACCATCATTCCCATCGTCGGTTTAAGCTCGACTTTTTTCCAGGGCACTAGAGGAATCAGCACTAATCCAGCGAAAAGAGAACGGTAAAACGTTATCTGACCTGGAGATAAGATCGGATCGTTTAAGTGCCAGATCGTGTCGACTCTCAATATTCGAGTAAAAAAACCGCTTAAACTCCAAAGGAGAGCAGCGCAAGCAATTGCCAATCTCCCTTGCCATCTTAACAGACCATTTTCAGAACCAGATAATTTCATCTGCTCAGTTTATGTAAACTCGGCAATTCTGACAACAGATCTATTATGCTAGAATCATGTTTCGAACTATACCTCTCTAAAATTGATAAGATTTTCTATTTTCCCTGTCTTCACTATCCATCTAAATGTAGTTAGGAATTCTTCCTCATAAGAGATAGCTTCGGCTTGTTAAAAATAGTCGTTCTGATTAATCTGAAAAATCGATTCAGGGATAATTCGAGTAGGAATTTCAACATTCCTAAGCAAATGGAATCCCCGGTTTGCCCCATATGAATCTGAATTAAGAAGAAAGAATTCGACATGGCATTATTGGAAGTAAAAGATCTGGTCAAATGGTATGGAAAACGAAATGTCGTCAAGGGGGTATCCTTTCATGTAAATAAAGGAGAAGTGGTCGGTTTACTGGGTCCAAACGGAGCTGGCAAGACCACCAGTTTTCGTATGACCACAGGGCAGATTGTGCCCAACGAAGGGACCGTTTTATTTAATGATCAAGATGTTACCTCCATGCCGATGTTTAAGCGTGCCCGCTTAGGGATGGGGTATTTGACTCAGGAACAGAGCGTCTTTCGTAAGCTAACGGTCGAGAAAAATCTGTTGGCCATTCTGGAAGCACTGCCGCGATCTCGATCTCTCGGTCGCAAGCTTTATCGAAGCGAGCGCTGGCAACGCACCGAAGAGATGCTCAAGCGATTCAATCTAGAAAAGGTACGATATACCTCCGCGGCTCGCGCCTCGGGAGGAGAGAAAAGACGACTGGAAATTGCTCGTTGTTTGGTGTGCGAACCACTATTAATTCTTCTTGATGAACCGTTCGCAGCGGTCGACCCGATCACCACCGAGGATATTCGCAAAAACATTCGCGAACTGGCACAACAAGGAATCGCCATTCTCTTGACAGACCATAACGTTCGCGAGGTCTTGAAGATTACCGACCGCAGTTATTTGATCAAAGATGGCAGTGTGATTACCCACGGCACCCCGCAACAATTGATTCATGATCCGATCGCCATTAAGGAATATCTCGGCACAACCTTCAACAATCACATTTATGACGATCTGGGTCATGTCGTCAGCGTACCACGCGGTGCCCCCAATGGCCCGGTTTCTATACCAGCTACCGCAGGTTCTATAAATGCTGGTGAGAATTGGCCTCAAGATACCGGATTTGTTTCCGCATCCTCCGATGCGCAGTCTATCCATACTTATCCGCCTAAAGAACCGATTGGCTATCTAGATCCCCCGCGCGCGTCTCTAACCGCTAACCAGAAAAAAGAACCTTTGGCTTCTCCTAGCCATTCCTACCCAGCGCCGCAAGCAAAAGTATTATCGCACTCGAACAGCACGAACCCACCTAACAATAGCCAACCCGCCCCCACGATTCATACTAAAGAAACAAGCACTCTAGCGAACACTCCCGAATATTCTGCATCACCGCGACAGGTAAATAGTTATGTAGAGAAAATGAATAAAATAGGGGGTTCTAATCCTTTGACAAACGGAACTCCTACAAGCACGATGACCCAATCTGCTGGGGGGATCGAGCAATTCTTGTTACAGGAAAAGATGATTCGCTTGTTAGAACAATTGCGGAGCAATGATCGTGCGCAGCTCGGCAGCGCAAGTGCGGAATTGTTGAAGCAAGGCCCTTCAGCTATCCCTATTCTCCTTGATGGATTGGAACGGCGGGACCGCATCTTACGTGATCGAATCTGTTTATTGTTGGGCAAAATTGTTGGAGAATCCCCCGCATTCGACCCTTCCGCTCCTGAGGAAGATTGCCGCAAAGCCATTGCCTATCTGAGACAACGGTATCTACAAATAAATTCGTAATAAATTGCGATTCGAGAATGATTGGAGTTAAAAGTCGATCATTTTTTTCTGAACAGGCATTCTTGCCTGTTCTTGCTTGCCAATTCTAACTTGTCAACGAAAATAGTAAAGCCTTTTTAAGGATTACCGATCTCATAATATGTGCTAAGATCTGTGGCGAAGGATCATGCTTAGAACATTCCGCCTGGGGTGTTGCCAATCACTACCGCACCTAAAATAGGAGCTTCGACGTTTCTTAAGTTTTTGGCATACTCTTCGACAATCGCGGGCTGAATTTGATCGTGAACAACCATCACGACCCCTTCGCTAAAAGAGGTTAATAGCTGGAGTTCTTCGCTATTCTGGTGGGGGGAGGTGATCATCAAAATTCGCACATATCGATCACGCATCTCCTGCACCAGATGGCGGAAACGATACATAGCCATTACCCCGGCAGGTAGACGTTGTAAGAGATCTGCACGAGCATATTGAACCGAGGGTATATCCGTTGAAGCGAAACATTCCGAAGGATCATTGACATCGCCCCGTATAAACGAATCGATCTTGGGTACCGGATCGGCATTCATAGGGAAATTCGAACTGGTGAAGTTCATCCCTCGAGCATCAAAAACTAGGACCGGTTCCCCATTTTTGGCGAAATGTCTACTAAGATCACTTACTAACCCTTCCACACGAACCTGTTCGGTAACTGGTGTAAATAGGATAATTGAACCCGGAAGATCGAAACTAGCAGCGATTCCATGCGCGAGAGTGCCTAATTCAGAATACCCATCATACGGCCCCGCGTGCTTGCTCGAAAATAAGGGATCCCGTTTCGAGTTTTCATGGGTAGATTGCGAAATAATTTTATCCGGATTTTGCAACTGATAGCGACCGATAATCGGAATGTTTTCCGCGAACGGCGAATGAGAGATCAATTGATTTTGGCTCTCACTACCACTACCATGAACGGAATGAACTAAGGGGGTCGACTGGGAAGAAACAGCTGTAGTAATAGGAGGAGTCTCAGGAGTGGGTTCTACGATCGAGGTATTTACTCCCGAAACGTTTGCGGGATGAATATTTGCGGGATGAATATTTGCGGGATGAATATTTGCGGGATGAATATTTGCGGGATGAATATTTGAAGGATGAATAAAGGGCGAAGGATGATTTGTCGTTGAGGAATTCTCCACAACAACGACCGGCGAAGTTCGGTAAGATGGAGACGGGATTTCAGTAGTGGGCACAGTTTGCTGGATTGGCAATCCCTGTGGATGGATAATCCCCGATGATGGTTGAGTCGCATAGAATGGAGCGGTGAATGGCGATGTGGTCGGATTTGTGATCACCGTAGAAGAAGCGGGGGGCGAATCTAAATTCTGATCTTCAACGGGTAATGATATATCCCCTTCTCTCCAGGTAGACCAAGCCAAGAATAAAGCAAAAATCCCTAGAATGGGGACGACAACGCCTAAGCCAATTTTTGCATAATTCGAATTAACCGCAGCAGGATCGGTCGCTGCCTCTTTGAGTACACGTAATTCTTTTGTAAGAGGGTGGAGAATACTTTCGCGTTTTCTTTCATGCTCGTTAAACTCGATGCGCCGTTGATTGAGAGTGGTACCTAAAGTAATCACCTCTTCTTGCAACGTTTCCAGTACTTTACGAATCGATCGGAATTTCTCTAATTCTTCCTGTTTTTTATCGAGCTTGTTTTCAAGGTCTTTGAGCTTGGAGGGGAGATTTTGCAATTCCAGTTTTTTCTTGACAATCTCTTTTTTGAACTCAGCTAACGGATCGGTAGAAGCAGGAGTGAGCAACGATGTATTGGTATTCGAAATTTTCCCCGTAGCTTTGATCTCATGAATCAAATTTTTGTACCCTTCAATATTCGATTGCACTAATCTCAATTCTTCTTCGTCTTTTCGGAATTCTTGTAACGGGATATTTTTCTGATTCAACAATCGCAAAGAGACTTTATACTTCGATTCTGCTCTTGGTAACTGAATCTGCCATTTCATCAATTGGTTCTCTGCATCGACCAACTTGATGCGCATTTCCCCAGAAAGCTTTTCGGTAGGAGATTGCGGAGTATCACTTTTACTGTTCCCGATCCCACCAATAAGTTTCTCTAAATTCGCAATTTCCTTCGGGAGTTCATCACGCAGCGCCCGCAATTTTTCGCATTCCTCATCTAGATTAATGACCATTTTATCCAATTTCTCATAATCTAATTTTGGATCGGAAACGTGATATTTATCAAGTTCTTTTTGAAATTGTTTCTGTTTTTCTTTGTGCGCAGCATCCGCTACCTCAAACAGCTTTTTGGCATTTTGATACGCTTCTTCAAAAGATGCAGCACGTTTCTGTTCATGCAGATTACCCGCTAATTCCATCATCCGATTGATAACAATTTCGCCATCCTGGATCATCCATGTATCTACAGAGAATTCAATGGTATCCGATTCCATGACCCGTTTGATCAACGACGAACCTAATAGCATGTCTATCGGTCGATCAGGGAACTCTTCGCGTAATTTATTTGTCAGTTCAGGAGTTTTAATTATCTGGATAACGGTAGGGATATTGGGAGAAGGAAAGATTTTTTTCAAATCCCAATCCTCGGCTGGACGATAAATCATTGTCCCCGCTACGTGAAAATTTTTCTTGCCAAACTTTTTAATCGCCACCACTGCAAGTGCCCCAGCTATGACAAGAACCAAGGCAAGAAATGGCAATTTTTTTACTAATTGCAATAAGAAACGATTGGCAAATGGTAAATTCGCTGAAGGAGATGATAAATTCGGATACGGATTTTGAGGATCGCCACTCTCAAATTGATTACGCCACTCGTGGGGAGGGATGTAGCCGTTCTGTTCCGATTGTTGTGAGGAAGGAACGTGCTGTAACCCGTATGGAGTAGGGACTGGAATTAATCCCGGATTTGGCACTAAATTTCCACCATAATAAGGCTGCAGCGGCATGATAGCGTTGGGCAATACATTGGGCAAAACATACGGCGCATTCTGGAAAGGATTCGGTGGATAATATGGATGATAAGGCACTAAACCACTTGGATTTCCATTCTGATTTAGACCGTGTATTTGACCGTTGTTAGGGAAAGGTCCATCAGTCTTCCCGTTCGAATTATCTTCAGGCTTTGGATGAGATGGGTTTTGTTTCATTTATTATAGATCCACTGAGTATTTCTACTTTATGTTTATTGTAGATTTTACTTGATAAATCAGATATGACGAAAAAAATCGCCAAAATTATTCCAATTAATTGAGAGAATTTTCTTGTAATATAGGTTTTAAGGGTACTTTTAATCTATTTTTCTTAAATGTTCCGCTATTAATAATTTTGAGGACGAATGCCTATCTTATTCCATTTTTACTTTTACTGTCAAGTGCGATACCAATCCTTCCCCAATCGCTTCATGCTTGAAAATAAAATTAAGAAAATATGCCTAAGACCCCAGAAAAATTAATTATTCATGAATTTCTCTCTCGAATTAATCCATTCTGTAGCAAAAACAACTCTATATCCAACAATTAGAAATAAATTCAGCCAAGCTCTAATATCCGTAATATCGTCAACTAAATAATCAATTGTACTATAGGATACAAATTCAGACCTAGTAAAAACCACGCTACGATCGATAAATAAGAAACGATTGATTTGATTCATCATTTCTACATTTGCCATGAGTAAGACAACCGATCTGAAATCTTATCAATGAATGTAGGAATGCTTGATCGCATATGGTTTGTGGGCATTGCAACTGTGGGGCAATGCAACACCGTCTCGATTAAAATGTAGTTTCGTGGCATAAGCTAAAAATGGAGACAAGAGAATATGTGGACTTTTCGTGTCTTTATTGAATAGATTTCATGGAATAGTGGTCAAAAAAATACAGATCGACTCCAGAAGAAAATTCGTGTTTTTTTCTTATTCGGTTCGATACTCACCCCCAGCATTTCATACTTTTGAAATCACAAGCTGGACAAAACTTATTATTACTTTCAGGTACCAAATGATGAATATGGTCAATTATTTTCAATCGCTTCGCTTCTCCAGAAAACTCCCCAGTTATCCTTTATTATGGGGATTATCGATTCTGTTCTTTTCGTTTACGCGCCTCCAAGCCGAAGACTACAAACTTGGCCCAGATTCCTTTCCCCAGCCAAACGTACCAGAAGGTAAATTGATCAAAGGGAATCACACCAGTAAAATATTCGATGGCACCATGCGCGATTATGCTATTTATATCCCAGCGGCATACGATCCAAAAAAACCGGCCTGTTTGATGATTTTTCAAGATGGGAATGCCTATCTCAATAAGAAGGGGGATTTCCGAACCACCATCGTGATGGATAACCTGATTGCCCGAAAAGAACTTCCTGTTATCGTTAGTGTCTTTATTCAACCTGGGTATATCCCTTCGGATAAACCAGGAGTTCCTGGTCGACAAAATCGCAGTTTTGAATACGATACTATCTCCGATCAATATATCAAGTTTCTAGAAAAAGAGATGTTTCCTATCATCGCCAAAGAATGTAATTTCCGCAAAGATGCCGCAGGTCGAGGTATTTGCGGGATCAGTTCTGGAGGGATTTGCGCCTTTACAGCGGCTTGGGAACGCCCCGATCTATTTAGTAAAGTTCTAAGTCATGTCGGGAGCTTTACCAACATCCGCGGTGGAGATATTTTCCCAGGAATGATTCGTAAAACCGAACGCAAACCGATTCGAGTTTTCTTACAAGATGGCTCAAACGATCTCGATAATCTCCATGGCCACTGGCCACTCGCTAACCAACAAATGGCAGCGGCTTTGCGTTTTATGAAATACGATTACTTTTTTGCGTTTGGCGAGGGCGGGCATAACGGTAGACAAGGGGGCAGTCTATATCCCCAATCCCTCAAGTGGTTATGGGCGGAAGAAACAGCAAAGTACTGGAATAACCATTAAGAAACTGTCCCATATGATTGATACGAATCAGGGTCCGGATTTCATTTAGGAAAATAGTCAAGATTCTTGAAAACCGGATCTCGATTTTGCTTTTGTCAAAGCGATTGGTAATTGTGAAATTTAGAGTAAAAAAGTTCAAAGTAAAAAAAATAAGGACAGGCATTTTTGCCTGTCCTTTTCTAAGAACTCGAATAAACAAAAATTAATCGATAGGATAAGAAGGGCTTCAGACGATTGATCAGCTAATCAAGAAGCTCACTGAGAATTTTATCTAGAAATTTCTAGCGAGACGATTTTGGCGGAAGCCCTTTCAGAAAATCTGGAGTAGTAGAACCGACATTCCAGATAAATAGTTTCGCTTTGGCCTTCACCTCTTTATCCGATTTGGGAAAGTGAACCAAAATCGAGTAACCACCACCTGTTTTAGGTTCAATTCTCCAAACCGCTTCCTTCCATTCGGTTTGCAGCGAAAGAACAACCGCCTTGGATGCTTCCGTAGGAATAATCACCATTTTGTCTTCGATCGGTTGCTCAATCGTAGTTTCTTTGCTGTCGATTTTCATAATCGCGCCCGAATAATTAGCGAACTTTGGTAACTGAGAAGAAGTGCCCGCTAAAAACCAGATATTCTGCTGTTTGGGTGCCTGGATGGAAAACTCGCGAACAATTCCTGAGGCGATCGATTGCGGCAGCGGTTGCACTTTTTCTTCAAAGTGAGCGGAAGCATTATTTTCATTTTCAACTCGATATTTGAATATAGGGGTTCCACCATCTGAATTTAGTTCGTAGCCTTCAAAGTGGACATAGCGTTTCCCTTTGAAAAGGGTCATAAGAGGTTCTGGAACTCCGTAAGAGGGATTTTTGGTCCGTTCTGCAAAGTCCGGTGTGCTCTGACTATCCGAAACTGCCCACGGATTGCCTTCAGGCGCGGTATAAAAAGTTGGTCCGAGAATTTTGGCAGGTGCTCCGCCGCGATTATCCCAAACAGGAGAGGCATCCAAGAAATTACCAGCCCACGCATAGGCAAGTCGGCATTGATTGGAATCAAAAGCGAAGTTAGTCCCTCCAGGAAAACCTACCGCAATCGCCCGGTTCCCCGCGTTCGGCATAAAAGTTCGCAGAATTTCCAGGTCTTTACCTACAGGAATGATCAAGCCTTTGGGCGGTTCTAACCCCACAGGTAATGGCAAAGTTGGCCCTAAGGAGAGATATGACCAAATGGCAGTAGTTTGGGCCTCTGGATCATCTTTAAAGTGAACGGTAAAACTAGTTTTGCCATCAATAAAGATTTGTGGCATCCGTGTATTAGGAGTCATTCGCTGAGGCTGTTCAAGCCATTTTCTAAACCAATCATAGCGCACGCGCTGATTGGTAGTCGCGAGATCGGGCCCGCGCGTTCCTCGATTCGCTATTCCCGCAATATCATGACAGCTAATACATCCAAGCCCATTCTTACCAACAATTTGTCGACCTACTTCGACATTCTTCGCGGTGAGAATCGGTTTTTGAATTTCGGATATCGCTTCGGATCCTTCGATTTCCGCAAGATGATTGACCAAAACTCCGATATTCTTTTCGCCATATTGGGGCATGCGTAATGACATCCATGGTCGAGCACGACCCGCTTCGAGAAAGATTTTTTTGGTCCATGGGCTTAAAAACTTATGACCTATCCCCGTTAAATTCGGGGGGCGAACATCGTCCAGATTTTCAGCCTTTTCAAAGCGTTGCATCTGTTCTACTAACTCGCTACCAACTCCCCCCTCCCCTTCTTTCTGGTGGCAATTCAAACAATTCAACCGGGTAATCGTTCGTTTTGCTTGGTAAATCGGGGCATCGGAACCAACCCCTTTCAAACCGTTCTTCAGAAAACTTTGAATCGCTTTTCGTTCAGTCGATTTCAACGAAAAATGCGGGAATCGATCGCTCTCCTTTGCCGTCTCGCTTAAACAACCCTGTTCTGCTCGTGCACCGATCTCTTCGAGCGGCACACTCATTTTAGCAACCAGCTTCGCTTGAGGATCGATTTCATGACAATTGGCACAATGGCGAATCTGAAAAACCATTTTTCCATAATTTTGCCACTGTTTTTCTAATGGCATTTTTTCAAAATTTTTGATCTCCGCTTGGTCGACTTTCAGTTCCGCCATGACCTTCTCGACCATTGCAGAATTCGGTGCAGAAGTCGGTTTTTTGAGATCTTTTTCCATGGAATCTATTTTTTGATTTTTTCGCAGAGGTTGCGTGCATAAATAAATCGCAAGGTTTCGTGCATCATTTTCGTTAAGATTCATCCCTGGCATCCGAGAGGTATTATTATGTTCCAGAGGATTCATTAAAAAATGGGTAACTTGACTAACCGTTGTTTTGTTTTCAAGTTTCCCCAGATTGTAAATCTGATGGCCTAAATCGGAACTAATTAAACCGTAAACCGTTGGTTTAACTTCCCCCTCTTTTTTCCCTTGTTTTGCGGATTCCATATTTTCTTTTGCCGTTTGTTTTTCAGGGCTTTCATGACAAGCTTGGCATCCGAAGGTAGTAAAGGCAATTTTTCCTTGGTTCCTGCGACGATTGAGTTCGCCTATATTTCTCATCGTTTGTTCTTTGGGGCTATTACCTCCTAAAGAAGCAAGATACTGAATAACAGCGGTTATCTCGGATTGACCCTGCTCGTTATTGGCGAAAAGAGCGGGCATTTTTGTATTTGGTCTAACCCCTTTTGGATTCTTGAGCCAGGTTTCAAGCCAAGCGGAGTAGACCCGAGAATTGATATTCTTTAAATCAGGCCCATGACGATCGATAAGGGTTTTGCTTACAGCTTCTTTCATGCCACCAGCATGACAGCGAATACAACTCATTTCTTCAAAAAGGATTCGGCCAAATTCTTGAACGGTATCTTCTTTTACTTCGCCCGTCCATTGTTTAAGAATAAACCCGAGCTGATCGTAGGGAAGAATTTCAAAAAGTTGCCCTGGCATTTTCCACATCAATTCTAGTCGTGCCGCTCCAGGCAATCGTTTAAACTCGATATTAATTGGATATATTCCGGTTGTCAGATTGACTCCATCGATCTGCTTATACTCCGCTTTTGCAGATTTACATTCGTTTTGAAAAACGATTCGATCATTGATTTTTACCACCACGCTACCGCGCAGATTAGCTGCGAAAGAATAGGCCCCATTCCGCATGATTTTTATATAGCCCGTGTAACGATATATCCCCCCATTGGCAGATAATCGAGGATGAGGGGATTGATTTTCGCCCAGATTGAATCCAACAACCGATTCGATCATCTGAATCGTGTTCGGTGGAGTTGCATTATCTTGGTATTTAGCAATGATTCCCCGCAAAAGATCCTCGGCTTCGATCTCTTGAGCAGAAATCATCTGAGATTGATTACAGAAAATGAGAATACCTAATACCAATAATACGGAGCAGTTTAGTTTTGTTTTTTTCCAAAAACAAAAAAATAGGTTAGACAAAAATTGACCTGTCGATTTTACCTGGCTACTCGATTTCAAACCTATCGCCATTCTTATCCTCTTCTCTCGGTTCTTGTTCTCTCGGTTCTTGTTCTCTCGGTTCTTGTTCTCTCGGTTCATCATATTTCAATCCGTAAAAACTATTGGTAATCTTTGAAAAAATCCGATACAAATTACTTTACAAAATACTTAGTTTCATTCTCCAGTTTAATTCGCCAAACGAACTTATTCCCGAATCATGCTTTTTCTCGAAATTAACTTCTTATTTGAATGATTGCTATTCTATTTTTTCTGAAATCTTATCCTTTAGCTAAGTATTCTAAGTTAATTATTCTAAGTATAAATCAACGGGAGTAAATATCAGTTAGGTCATCCAAAAAATAGAAACATCGTTAAATTAATGGTTCCCTCTTTTTAAGTAGATCGCACTGGCAGGTATAACTAATTATTTGATATTCGCCTTAAAAGAAAAGGGGAGATCTTGAGATTTCTAACAAATACCCTAAAAATGATTAAAAAGAAATAAACCTGGAAACAAAACGATTTTTGAATTGGAGCGGTTAAGCTAATCCCGGAAAATCGCTAAATGGAAATAAATGGGAATAGGGGAAACGATTTTTCGAATACACCGCTTTCCAGGGAAAATCCCTTATAAGTAAAGCATAGACTAGGGTATTGAGTAGAGAATAAAACCGACAAAACAAACGGCAAAATCGATTTAAGTATGAAGGTCGAGAATAAAACAAAATTACGGAAATGAACTCTAAACTGAACAAGGAATAATCAATGTTTGATCTGAATAGTATTCAAAAAGCTTTGAAAGAAGCGAATCTCGATGGCTGGCTTCTTTACGATTTTCGTGGCTTGAATGTCCTAGCTCAGCGAGTTATCGGCATGCCTGCCAACAAAAGTTTCTCGAGACGATGGTTCTATATGATCCCGAAAGAAGGAAAACCGATCCGATTGATGCATCGCATCGAAACCGATTCGCTGCAAGGTTTACCTGGCCAGTCGATCGTTTATCTCCATCGAAACGAATTAGAAGAAGGGGTTAAAACTGCTCTTCAAGGTTGTAAAAAGATTGCTATGGAATACGTACCTCGCAACGCGAATCCCTATATCTCTAGAGTCGATGCCGGAACCATCGAACTGGTTCGTTCGTTTGGTGTCGAAGTGGTTTCTTCTGGCGATTTGATTCAATTATTCGAAGCATGCTGGACACAAGAACAATGGGAGATGCACCTTGAAGCAGCTCGGCATACGCGAAGCGCTTATGATGTCGCTTTTCAATTTATCGCCGAGCAGATTCGCGCTCATGGCTATGTGCGGGAAATGGCGGTGCAAGATCGAATCATGAAGCATTTCGATGATCACGGTCTAACCACCAATCATCCCCCAATCGTCGGTCGTGGAGCGCATTCTGGAAATCCGCACTATACTCCAGAAGAATCGACGAATTGGGAAATCCGATTACACGATTTTGTTCTGATCGATCTCTGGGCTAAACTCAAAAAAGAGAATGCAGTTTACAGCGATCTCACTCGAGTTGCTTATGTTTGCCAAAAAGAGGATACTCTCCCTGATCCTTATGTGAAAATTTTCAATATTGTTGCTGCGGCCAGAGATGCCGGTATCGACTGCGTCCGCCAAGCGTTTGCCACCCAGCAAAAATTGCAAGGTTGGCAGGTAGACCAAGCGGTGCGGAATGTCATTGAAAAAGCCGGTTATGGTCCCTTTTTCATTCATCGAACCGGCCATTCGATCGGCCAAGAGACACACGGCAACGGCGCAAATATGGATGGGCTGGAAACTCTTGAAGAACGCCATGTGTTACCACGCACCTGCTTTTCCATTGAACCGGGGATCTATCTCCCTGAATTCGGTGTTCGCAGCGAAGTGAATGTCTATGTCGATGCGGAAAGCAAAGTCCATGTCACGGGTGGAGATCCGCAAACAGAGATTCATCGAATTGTTGTTTAGTCTGAATAACCGATTTGACTTTATACAGAAACAGTCAAATTAAAATGTTGACACCTAAGCTAGCTAGCCATTTCCTCTGATCATTCCCGCTGATCATTATCGCTGATCATTATCGCCAACCATTCCTCAGAATGGTTGGCTCTATCTGTTGCTTTCGCAATTTAATTTGCCATCCTCCGCTTACGCTTCGTGCGTAAGGTATCGATGATTACGATCGATAAGCCGATCCAGATCAGCAAAAAAGCGATCTGTTTGGCTACAGAAAATTCCTCTTCAAAGATAAAAATTGCAATCAATAGAGTGCATGTGGGTGATATGTATTGTAAAAAGCCGATCGAGATCAACTGCAAACTTTGCAACGCTCTGGCATATAACAACAACGGCAGAGTTGTCACTAGTCCGCTCAGTGCGATCCAAAAATCGAGCGATCTGGAACGGTGCCCAAACACGAGCTGATTCTCATGATTCCACCATAATAAAATTCCCAGGGAAATCGGGGTCATCAACAGGGTTTCTACGGACAAGCCGATCATCGGATCAATGGCTATCTTTTTGCGTATCAACCCATAAATAGCGAATGAGAACGCCACCGTTATGGCAATCCAAGGGAACGTACCCAGATAGAGAATAAAAACCCCTATCGCCAGGGAAGCCATTCCTAATGCAAATATTTGCGCGGGGCGCACCCTTTCGGCAAAAAACAGAATTCCGAACATCGCATTCACGATCGGCAGAATAAAATAACCGAGACTCCCCTGCATCGCCTGACCACTGGTAATACTATATATAAATCCATACCAGTTCAAAGCGATGAAGATGGTACTTAACAAGAGTTGCAAACAGGTTTTTCGAGTGGAAATACAATTATATAGAGCGGTCCAATTGCGGGTTAAACTTATCAAGAGGATGAGCAACCCGGCGGACCAACAGATCCGATGAAATAACACCTCTAACGGAGGGACATCCCCAAGCTGATGAAAATAGAGAGGAATAGCCCCCCAAATTCCATATGCAGCTATGCCATATAACCATCCACTTTGGCCCTGTTGATTTCCCAGTTCAATCGATGCCACCGCTGTTTCACCCACACCACCCACTTCATCCACAGGTTATTCATTCCTTCAAAAACAATTATTTTTTTCCCAACTACTCAAAATTAGAGTATCCCTATCTGCAAAAGGTTCAAGCAATAACTGCTTTGATCTTCGGGATTAGCGCTCTATGCCAAGAAAATATGGAAAATGGGCATTTTAGAACTAGTAAGTTATTCATTCAGACTTCAACTTATCTTCCAACGGGAGTTTTCATGGAGTTGATTCAGTGTGCGATGATTCGTTAAATCGAATTGGAGAGGAGTGATCGTAATAAAACCTTCGGCGAGCAGAGATTCATCGGTATCTGGGTGCGGTTCTGGACAAGCAAAATCGTTTCCCATCCAGAAATAAGTTCGCCCACGCGGATCGGTCCTTCGCATAAACTTTTCGATATATGGCGAAACATTTTGAGGAGATAGCCGAATCCCTCTGATTTTACTCTTATCTAAATCGGGAATGTTAACATTCCATAGGCCCCCAAAATGATCCTCTCTTGGAGAGGCATAGGCGATGATCTGTTCAATGACCTGGCGAGCATAGTCGCTTGCTTGAATGAAGGGGATCGGTTTATTTTCGTAATCAAGAGAAACCGCAATACTGGTACAGCGAAAAAAAGCCCCTTCGATGGCCGCTGCTACAGTACCAGAATAGAGCACATTTATACCCGCATTCGAGCCAGCATTGATGCCACTGACAATCAGATCGGGACGCTGAGGCAGTAATTCCAATAAGGCTAATTTTACGCAATCAGCTGGTCGCCCCTCCACAGCATAACCGATCGAAACACCTGTTTCATCAAACGATTCTTGCACAATCAACGGAGAATGCAATGTAACCGAATGGCCTGCGGCACTCTGTTCGTGCATTGGCGCGATTACCGTAACCTCCCCAAGCTGTCTTAGTTGAGGATACAAAGCTCTTAATCCGGGAGCATGGATACCGTCATCATTGGTCAGTAATATTCGCATACGATCTTTTTTACCCTAGCTAATCTTTTCGAACTCTTTGGAAATTTCTTTGAATAGAATAATAATGGAACAGAAGATTCTAATCCGAATCATCACCCATGCGCGTTTCAAAATCATGGCGCAGTTTACCATGGCGTAATTGATGATGGAAGTGCTGAGCGAAGCGGTGCGCTTCATCCCGGACCGCTTGCAACAAGCGCAAAGCGGCGGAATGTCGCGATAATCGAAGCGGCTCGGAAACCCCTGGCCGGAATATCTCTTCTTCCTGTTTGGCCAGAGAAATCATAATCGGGGGTTCAATCCCCAAATGCTGAAAAGCCTCGCTCGCAGCATTCAATTGCCCTTTTCCGCCATCGATCAACAAAATATCGGGGAAGATCCCCTCTTCTTTTTTCAAACGAGCAAATCGGCGCGATACCACTTCACGAATCGAGGCAAAGTCATCGATCCCCTGCACCGTCTTGATTTTATACTTCCTGTAACCCTCTTTGAACGGAAATCCATCTAGAAAACTCACCAGCGAAGCAACCGTATCGTTGCCAGCAAGATGAGCAATATCGATCCCCTCGATCGATCGCGGCATTTGTGCCAATTTCAATATCTTTTTCAGCCCCGCTAATCCTCGGCGCGGATCGATCTGGAATGCTTCAGGTTGGATATCTTTATCTACTTCCCCTCGTAATTTAAGGGTTTGCAACGCTTGAACATTATCTCGGATCCGGGCTGCTCGTTCAAAATACATCTCTTTTGCCGCTTGGGCCATTTCGGCATTCAATTGTTTGATCAGTTTAGTTCGCTTCCCTTCCATGATCATACATAATTCCCGGATTTTTTTGCGATAATCCTCTTTACTGATACGCAAATTACATGGTGCGGTACACTGGCGGATCGAATGCAAAATACAGGGCCGGAACCAGCGCCAACGATCTTCCTTCGATCGAATATCGAGACTACAAGTTCGGAACTGGAATATACGCTGTAAGACCTGAATAGCACTTCGCAAACTACGCGCAGACATGAAGGGACCGTATAATTTTACCCCTCCTGATCGCGGCTTGCGTGTAAATTCAATTCGGGGGAACTCTTCTCGAATACGAATTTGCAAATAAGGAAAAGTCTTACTATCTTTGAGATCGGAATTGAATCGCGGTCGAATATCTTTGATTAATCTTGCCTCTGTCAAAATGGCATCTACTTCTGTTTCGGTCTCGATATATTCAATATCCGCTATGACTTTTACTAGCTCAGCGGTACGATGTTCCTCCGCAGCTTGTTGGCGAAAATAGCTGGACGCGCGATTGCGAAGCCTTTTTGCTTTGCCAATGTAAATCACTTTCCCCTGGGCATCTTTCATCAAATAGACACCGGGTGTCTGTGGAAATTCTTTCACCTTCTCTTGAGGACTTTTTATTCCTGTTTCCGGATTAGAGAGCGTTTGTTCAGTCAAGGAATCTTTTATAGTGTATTCGGAGAGACTTTCAGAATGATGAAGAGGAGAGGCTTGCTCAGATGATACCTGAGAGTTAATTGATGAGTTAATTGATGAGTTAATTGGAGTAATATCTACTCGATTTTCTGGAGAAGAATTATCCTTTTTCTCACTTCGAGTTTGAGATCGAGTTTGAGATCGGGCTTTACCGGTATTTTTGTTGCTAGCTGATCGCCCCATAATTCAGTCCATGAAAATTCGGTCCATAAAATAACGATTCGGACAGGTGTATTCTGCTTGCCCAATGATACTATTATAGGCGAATTCGTTTCGATTGTCCGCTTTATTTTGTCGAAAGTGCTCATTCAAATATCTTGAAATTCCCTCAGGTTCCTGATGGTCTAATCCAAAACAGGTTCGATCACGCGCATGGATTTCCATTTACCCCCGCGAAAGCGAATGCCGAAAAAAATAGCCTGAAGCGCGATATATAGGCTAGCAAAGGCCCAGGCCCAGAGAAATTCTCCGTTATACTTCCATAAATAATACGTTGGTACAACCATGACTAGCCACGCTAAACTACACGCTACGAAACTCACAAACAAGGTATCACCTGCACCACGAAGTGTAAAACCTAGAATGGTTGCTACGGCATCAAACAGAGAATAAAGTGCCACAAAGATAAGAATATTTTTAATCTCATCGAGCTGATCAAACGATAAAGGATTGTCATCGACCGTAAACACGGAAATAAACATTTTTGGGAAGAATATCAAGATAATGGCAAATACCGCCATGTAAACCAATGCGAGACGAAGGCCAAGAATTGCGGAACAGGAAGCTTGTTCTGGTTTATTTTTGCCCAGATTATTGCCCACCAGAATCGATACTGCTTGGCCCAACCCGATCAAGGGCACATAAAAAACAGAATTGATCGCATATGCAATACTGGTAGCAATTAGGGCTTCGGTACTAAACCATTCAGCTAGTAATAAAAATAAAGTAAATGCAAGGCAATCAATTAGCCATTGCAACCCTGCGGGGGATCCATAACGGATTAATCGAAAAAACAGATTCCAATCAAATCGATATTGCTCCCAAATGGCGTAAGCTTTTGTTATACTAGGCTGAAAAACCAATCCAATGGCGACCAATGCCGAAATCCAAGAACTGGCAACAAGTGCCCACCCGGCCCCTTCAATCCCCGCACGGGGGAAACCGGCATAGCCAAAAATCCAACATAAGCCAATCACACTATTCGCAACCAGGCCGACCCCATTCATCCACAAGATCACCTTTGTTTTTTCCAATCCAGAGAAAAAACCGCTTACGGTTGCTACCAGCAAATTAGGTAACGCCATCCAACACAAACAGTAAAAGTACTGTTCTTCAAGTAATTGAATGGAAGAAGAGTGCCCGGTGAGTGCTACAATCTTCCTCGAAATAGGAAGCAAAAAAAGAAACAAACAACCGCTCAGAAAACAAAAATAGATTGCCTGCCAGAGAATTGCTCCTATTCTTTCGGTTTTTTGGGCACCCTGATACTGAGCGACAAAGGTAGAAACATAGCTCGCGGTGCATTGCAACAAGATAAATGGCGTCCAGAAGATCATTAGTCCCGAAGTTGCTGCCGCCAAGGATTCTGGGCTATATCGACTCAAATATATTCGGTCGATCGTCACTTGTATCGTGGTAAAACTATTGCTTAATATTAATGGCCAAGCAAGAACTAACAACTGTTTGAACTTCATGTTTTATTCAGAGGCTCTATCTTAAATTCTAGAATTCATTTCTTTAACAGAGAACCGATCTGATAAAGTTGTTCATTTAAGAAATAATTTTTAAGAAATATTTTTTCTATTTTTATCATTTCAAGGATTCCAATAACTCATTGATTATCTTAGAGAAAGATCGATCTGGTGTATCTCATTTTCATTTCTTTAGAATGATTCCCCTGGTCCCATTCGTAAGTAATTCGCTAGGAAAAAGTTTTATAGAATTCAATTTTACCTGATGAACCGATTCTAATGATGAAATCGATTTACTTAGAGTAGAATGATTAAAACCATCTGAAAATAAGAGCTGGAGATAATTCGGCATCAATCAAAGCAATGCCATCGATTTAGATTTGATGAGGAAACCTCGAAAACAGAACTTTAGGCATACCAATTGCAATATTTATGATAGAATAACATGATAGATTGGGGAGTGCGAATTGAACTATGTCGAAGTTATTTGGTGCAATCAAAAGATTTTTGCTGATTTTGATCTGTGTGGGAGTCATTGCCGGTGGCACCATTCTCGGGATATTTGCTGGTCAACATCCCAGTAAAGATAAACCAAATAACTCGTCACAACCGTTGGGCAATGTGTTGGAATATCGACCTGAAAATCCGCCCATCATGATCATACCCGCTTCGCTTTTCGAAGAAAAACGCTTTGAATGGAGCGAAGCGAAAGGGAATCCTGTTCCAGAACCGCTGCATTTATCAGGCTCTCTAATGGCAAACCCGAACGGCCTAACTCGCGTGCGTTCCCTTTTTAACGGAAATGTTGTCAAGATCGCAACCTTGGGTCAGCCCGGTGAAAATAACTTAGCAACTTCGATACCCAATCGATCCGTTCGACCTGGAGATCTGGTCGCCAAAGGGCAAGTCCTTGCCGTGATCTGGAGCAAGGATGTTGGTAATATGAAAACCAAGGTGATCGACGCACGCTCACAACTTCTACTTGATCAGATGATTCTGGAAAGGTATCTAAATGTTGAAAAAGGGACACTTCCAGAAAATACGATCGAAACCGCGAAACGAGCTGTCAGTCAAGATGATATCGCTCTCAAAGATGCCAAACGTGGCTTACGATCCTATCAATTTTCCGAGAGTGACATCGAATTCCTGGAAAAACAAGCGGATGCACTGGCCAAGATCAAATTGGAAAATGGCAAATTAGTTTTAGATAAATCGAATCACGATGTTGAAATTGACCGCCACTGGGCAGATTATGAAATTCGTGCCCCGGAATCGGGGGTTTTAATTGAAAAAAATATCAATATTGGTGATGCGATCGACCCTTCGATGGTACTTTTTCAAATCGCAGATTTAACGGAAATGCAGGTCCAAGTCAATGCCCAAGAGGAAGATATAACCAAACTTCAAAAACTGCCCACCTATCTACGCCGTTGGCAAGTTAGTATCGATGCAGATGCGGAACAGGAACCTATTTCTGGAACTTTTGAAAAATTTGGCTCGATTATCGATCCTATGCAACATACCGGTTCGATTTTTGGCATGATCCCCAACCCGAACCGTTCGCTGATCATTGGTCAATTTGTCCGTGTCGATATTCCCCTGCCCCCTGAATCGAATTGGGTGAGCATTCCCACCTCCGCCGTCGTTGAAGAGGAGGATGGCACGATCGTCTATGTACAAAAAGCCAACCAACCCGGAGCATTTACCCGCCGAAAAATCAGTATTGCTGTTCGTGGTCGCCGATTGATGTATGTTCTAATGAACCCGAATGCCTCCATGCGACAGATCGGTATCGAAGGATTATCCCCGGGAGAAAAAGTGCTGAGCAAAGGGGCGATTCAGCTCGCTGCCGAATGGAAAGATTTGCAAAAACGCTCCAAGAAATAACCTCTCCATAGTCCATCGCTCTATTATTCTTTAATTTTATTACAATTATTTCTCCGCTGCGATCGTGCGTGAGGCATTCATTTTTGAGATATCGATTTGAGTTATCCGATTGCAAATTTGCTGTAATCCGCAAAGAAGTTATTCAAAATAAATAATCGTATAGTTCATAATCTCCAATAAGCAAATATAACGGTTAAACTACTTACAATGGCAAGAAAATATAATTCGATTGGGATCAACCCAAAGAAAAATGTTTTAATCTCTCGAGATAAAATAGTGGTGGCTTCATGTTAGAGAAAATCATCGGTTGGTCGTTAGATAATGTATTGATTGTCTTAGCGGCAACGGTAGGATTGATAGGTTTTGGCGCTTCCGCATTCATTAATATCAACGTCGAAGCCTATCCAGACCCAGCTCCCCCTATCATTGAAGTGATTGCGCAGTATCCAGGGGCTACTGCCGAAGATGTGGAGCGGCAGGTTACCAGCCCCTTGGAGGTTACTTTAGCAGGGATGCCCGGATTGAAAAACACG
Organism: Planctomycetota bacterium; assembly: GCA_021809185.1. Classification (GTDB taxonomy): domain Bacteria; phylum Planctomycetota; class Planctomycetia; order Gemmatales; family Gemmataceae; genus JAKBAI01. The sequence continues at coordinate 6,318 of JAKBAI010000024.1, read as the reverse complement.
CGCACGCGCTCATTATTTGGGTTATCTCATCTCCGGAATCAATTCAACTATAGCACTTCCTACCAAGCGGCGCGCCAAGAGGTAATCAATCGTCTACAATTTATCCAAGATTTACCTGATGGGGTTACTCCCGTGTTATCGCCAGCAAGTCCAACGGGAGAGATTTATCGCTATACGTTAAGAAGTCCTCGAGATGCTTTGAATCGCGATATTTACTCCTTGAACGATTTGAAGTCTTTGCAAGATTGGTCTCTAGAAAGAATTTTTCGGCGCGTTCCGAGAATCATTGATGTTACTAGTTCCGGAGGAACGGTAAAACGTTATGAAATCCATCCCGATCCTGATAAGCTGCGCCGCTATGGCATTAGCTTGGCCCAATTGACCAGTGCCATATCGAATGCAAATCGTAATACAGGCGGGGACGTTTTAAGCCAGGGAGGAAATTCTTTAAATGTTCGCGCGGTTGGTCTTTACGGCGGTGGTATTGAACCGATGAAAAGTAAGGAAGTACTTTCTGAAAAAGATCCAAAGCGGGCAGCAGATTATCTACGTTCCGAAGATGATCGCCGAATCATGGCAATTCGCCAGATGGTGATCACCAGCATTAACAATCATCCAATTCGAGTCGACAACCTGGTTGATGGCGGCCCATTAAAAAACGGCCTGGAGATCGGTCGCCGCGGGGTGATTGTTGGCCATCAAACCCGTTTAGGCAAAGATAGTTATTCAGCGCCAGTAAGAGAGGAAAACGGGGAGATTAAACTCGATAAAAATGGCAAACCGATCTGGTTCGATGACGAAGAGAGAGTCCAGTGCATTGTTTTATTGCGTAAAGGGGAGGATACCCTCCCGGCTCTGAGTGACGTAAAAAAACGGGTCGAGCAATTAAACAATGAACCGGGTCAATTACCCCCTGGCATAAAAATAGAGACCTATTACGATCGCACCGATCTCATCAATACCACCACGGAAACCGTCCGCGAAAATCTTCTCGTCGGCATGTCGTTAGTGGTCATGATCCTGTTGATGTTTTTAAGCAATATTCGCGTTGCCCTCATTGTGGCCATCAATATTCCCCTGGCCCTGCTCGCGGCATTCGCTGTTTTATTCATGCGCGGGCGATCGGCTAATCTGTTATCGATTGGCGCGGTCGACTTCGGTATTATCGTCGATTCCTCCGTTATCATGGCAGAAAACATTTATCGCCATCTCGTCCAAAACGATAATCCCAATCTCAGCTATCGCCAGAAAATCCTCAAAGCCTGTAGTGAAATTCAGACTCCGCTGATTTTTTCAACTCTGATCATGATGGTTGCTTTTATCCCACTTTTTACTCTCAAAGGGGCAGAAGGGCAGCTTTTTGGGCCGATGGCCGAAACATATGCTTTCGCTTTAGCGGGGGGATTGATGCTTGCGGTGATGCTAACTCCCCTACTTGCCTATTTGCTCTTAAAGAATATTCAACCTCGTCCCGATAATCTGCTCGTCCAATTCTTTAAACGGGGCTATCTCAAACAGCTGAAACGCTGTCTAAAATATCGCTATCTGACCGTTTCGATCATGCTCGGTCTACTGGCCATGACGATTGGAGCATTGCCGCGCATGGGCCGAGAATTTATGCCAGAGCTTGAAGAGGGGAATTTATGGGTTCGCGGCATGTTTCCGAGAAATAGCAGTCTAGAAACAGTAGCTGAAATGTCACGCAAAGCCCGTGCGGTTTTACGGGAATATTCAGAAATCGAGCTGATGATGAATCAGATGGGGCGACCGGATGATGGCACCGATCCGGAAGGCTTTTACAAATCTGAACTGTTTGTCCCTCTCAAACCGCAAAGCGAATGGCCGCTGGTAAAAGATCAAGAGGGAATTCTTGGTTATTTCATGCCGAAAAGACCGCGAACCAAACGAGAACTTATCGAAGATCTCGATTTAGCTTTGCGAAAAGCGATTCCCGGTGTCGATTGGAATTTCTCCCAAAACATTCGTGATAATGTGCTGGAATCGATTTCTGGTGTCAAGGGGGATAATTCGGTCAAAATCTTTGGTCCTGATCTCAATGAACTCCAACGCTTAGCGCAAAAAGTTCAATCGGCTTTGGATACCATCCCTGGAATAGAAAATATCGGGGTTCTAGACATTATGGGGCAACCTAATCTGGAATTACCGATCGATGCGGTTAAATGCAATCGTTGGGGGGTAAACGCCTCAGATGTTGGCATGGTTGTCGGAGCCGCAGTCGGTGGTAAACCGTTTTCAACAATGGTTGAAGGGGGAAGCCGATACGATATTAGTCTGCGTTGGCCGCCAGAACTTCGCCAAGATCTCGCTTCGATTTTACAGATCCCCATCGATATCTCGAATAACCAGGTAGCCTCAAGCGCGATGACCCCCACCCCCTCGACCAAAATCACGAACAGCAGTTCTGCCTTTAGTTCCACTGGCTCTAGCGCTATTACCCCATCGCTTTTTGGAAATATCTTTAATGGTACCCTGAATTATATAGCAGGTACCTCGCGGGTTCGCCTCAAGGATTGTGTTTCTCCCTTGTTAGATGATGGATCACCGAACCCCGAAGGGGATTTCATTCGACCTAGGGCTTCGATGATCTATCGTGATCAGGGGGATCGAATGATCGCCGTAAAATTCAGTGTGCGCGGTACAGACCTAGCCAACGCGGTTTCTCGTGCCCAAGAGGTAGTTAAGCCGTTAATCGAAGCCCCTTATCGTACGGAATGGGGGGGCGAGTTTGAACAGATGAAAGATGCAGAACTTCGCCTCATGGTTATTGTTCCTATTACCCTAATCCTAATCTTCTTGATCTTATACGTCGCTTTCCAATCTCTCCTCGATGCCATTGTCGTTCTTATGAATGTCATGGCTTTAGGCATCGGTGGGGTTTGGGCTTTACTTCTCACCGGTACCAATTTTTCCGTCTCGGCGGCAGTAGGGTTTGTATCTCTATTTGGGGTAGCCATCATGGACGGCCTTTTGCTCATTTCCTCATTCAATTCATTACGCGCTCATGGAGTCCCTTTAGAAGAAGCTATTTTACAGGGGGCCGAAAAGCGAGTTCGTGCCGTGCTCATGACAGGTTTTACTGCTATTCTCGGCTTACTGCCTGCCGCGCTTGCTATTAAACCAGTTATTAATTCTCAAGGTGAATTTCGTTTAATTGAACCTATTGGGGTACAAACTCAACAACCTTTAGCTATTGTCGTTGTCGGTGGTATGATTACTACTCTGCTCCTCACCCGTTACCTGATGCCGGTTCTCTATAGCTTTTATGGGAACCGCGAACCTGCGGAAGGCAGCGGTCGAATGGCCCATTGATTGAAATCAGGGAACGTTTTTTCTTCTTCATTTCTGCTTTGCTAAGAAAAAGAAAGAAAATATCAAAAAATGGTTGCCATTTTTCAAAAGCTGTGTATAGTAAATTAAAATTCGATCTTGTGGGCACTTCCATGGAGAGAGTTTATCTGAAAAGATCTATTTATTCGATCTTTTTAGGAATCTTCTCTTTTTTGATACCCCACCGACGATCCAGAGTGGCAGAGGGAACAGGCCCGTTGAAGCCACAGCAACCAGTTAATTGTTTTGATTAATTTGAATTTTAACTCTCAAATTAATCGATTCCCAAAATTAATAAAGGTGCTAATTCCTGCCCAATAAATATTGGTTTATCTTTAGATTAATTTATTCTTTAGAAATTTTAGTTTCTCTTTAGAATTTCTTTAGTTTCTTTTATCTCATGATAAATTTATTGGGGGAGATCAGATGTGGGTGACCGACTTTTACACCCTCTGTATCTAAATCTATATTTAAATCTATAATTGAGACGCTTGATGTGGAGAATTTTATTTCTCTCAATCAATCGAGTTCTTACTTAATTTTATTTTTAAGAAAGAGTTATCGATTAGGTTTCGTTAAATGAATTTAATGGATACTGGGATTTTATTTTGATTCAATTATTCCAATAAAACAAATATTATTCTGATTAGACTGTTATTACTTTGTTTTGCTGATACTGTGAAATGCTGATAATTCAAGGGAAATCGCTATTTATTGGTAAGTGAAATTTACCTCGGTTTTCCATCTCATTCCAGTAAAATATTACTATAAAACAAAGCATTAAACATATCATGAATAAGAATGGATTCCTTTCAATAATTATCAATAATCAGATAGTTATTCTTGATCCTTCGAAAAAACGACATCAGTTTATTTGTTTTTGCGATATTGACTTCTTAACCATTCTCCCAATATGAGAAATACTTTAATAAAGAGATAAAGAACAACAGGAAATTCAAAGAAATCAAGAAAAGTAATGAAGCTCATTTTTTCTTGATTCTTATTAACTCCTTATGGGGATTGTTTTTTCCTGTTTCTTTTTTATCGGAGTGATTAAATATTTCTGAATTCAGAGGACAATCTGTTTTGATTTATTTCGATAATTATAAAATGGGAATGAATCAAAACCGTTTTTCCAACTCTATAGAATAAACTTAGAATTAAAAGAAATCAGTTAGTTGCAAATATTTTGAAAGTCAGATGGATTGGGTTTGATCCATTCCGTTTTTAAGTAATAAAAAAGAAGAGAGACTATAGAAAGGATAACAGTGCCGATTTCCGATTTTTCGACAGGATTACGCTGTCGCTTATGTGATAAGCTCTACGCTAAACAAGCTTTAAACTTTTGTAAAGACGATTTTGGTCCTCTGGAAGTAGATTACGACTACGAAGCAATTTCTCGGCATATTACCCGAAGCAAAATTGAACATCGTCCTCGAACCATGTGGCGCTACCGCGAGCTGCTCCCAATCGAAGGGGAAGCAACCGTTGGTTCCCAAGTGGGCGGAACCCCACTGGTGCGTGCCGATCGTCTGGCAGATGCTCTTGGGGTACAGCGACTATGGATCAAGAACGATGCGGTCAATTTCCCAACGCTTTCGTTTAAAGATCGAGTTGTTTCGGTAGCGCTGAGTAAAGCCCGTGAACTCGGTTTCAAAACAGTAGGTTGTGCTTCCACGGGTAATCTTGCGAATAGTGTTGCTGCTAATGCCGCTGCAGCTGGTTTGGAAGCATATATTTTTGTCCCCTCCGATTTAGAACGTAGCAAAATCTTGGGAACTAGTGTTTATGGCGCAAAGGTTGTCGCTGTCAACGGGACATACGATGAAGTCAATCGTCTCTGCACTCAAGTTGCTTTCAAATATGGCTGGGGATTTGTGAATATTAATTTACGCCCCTTCTATGCTGAAGGATCAAAATCGTATGGGTTCGAGATTGCTGAAGATCTCGGCTGGCGATTTCCGCAACATGTTGTCGCCCCCATGGCAGGCGGTGCTCTGATCGGTAAAATCTATAAAGCCTTCAATGAAATGGTGAAAGTCGGTCTGGTTCAGACCCCGGTAAAAACCAAAATGTATGGCGCACAGGCCACGGGCTGCAATCCGATTACCGATGCCGTAAAAAGCAATCGCGAACGGCATAAACCGATCCGTAAACCTAACACGATCTGTAAGTCGTTGGCCATTGGCGATCCCGCTGATGGTTTCTTTGCCGCAAAACTGATCCGCGAAACCGGGGGTTGGGCTGAAGATGTTCAAGATCATGAAATCGTCGATGCTATTCAACTTTTGGCACGAACCGAAGGGATTTTTGCGGAAACTGCTGGCGGAGTGGTCGTAGCAGTTACCAAAAAGCTTATCGATCAGGGTAAATTACCGCGCGATGAAGAGATCGTTATCTGTATTACTGGCAATGGGCTTAAAACGCAAGATGCGCTCTATGAAGCGATTGAATCCCCCATCGCTATTGCTCCAAAACTGGAGGCATTTGATGCCTTACTCGATCAACCTCAAGAGGTTTTAGTTTAATGAGGTTTTGGTATAATACTGTTAAACGGATCACTAATATTTTTGTAACAATAACTTGATTGTCCATTTTGTCCCAGAAGAAAAGGCAAATTATTTCATTTGCTGATTTTTCTGGCCAAAATGTTAACCGATTTTTTTTATTTTTTGATTTGTGGAGACCTTTGAATGTCGGTTCGAATTGAAATCCCGGCCCCCATGCGCGAGTTAACCAATGGTCAGATCGAGGTACCTGTAGAAGGCAAAATCGTTCAGGAAGCCCTCGATCACCTCATCAAGCTGTTCCCAGCCCTAAAAACCAAGCTTTTCGATGATCGAAATCTCCTCCGTCAACATATCAATATCTTCGTCAACGATGAAGATATTCGCTATCTCGATGAAATGAATACTGCCGTTGCTCCTGGCACTCTGATTGCCTTGATCCCCGCGGTAGCTGGGGGTTGAA
>JAKBAI010000238.1 GCA_021809185.1 Planctomycetota bacterium | reverse complement strand
ATCTCAGTCCAATTCTGAGACAGGAGAAGAACAATTTCAATTCAAGAATGAGCCTCTATCGATTACCGATCTGGAAAGTTTCCGAACCCTGTTGCCGGATGGGGTCAAAATATTGACCGCTTTATTCAATTTAACAAAAAAAGCCACAACTACGGAAATCGATTTTTCGATCGATGGCTTTGGGACATATCATCGTCCTCTGATTGAGAATATGGAAACACTTTCTGCTCAAGCTCTATTTGAGTTTATTGAATTCGATTTAGATAATCATATTTGTCTGCTACCATTATTAATTTTGTGTGAAGGTGGATGTGAGCAAGAAAATCTGGAAAAAGGTCGACAAATGCTGTACAAGAAGGTAAAATTAGAGAAGATGGTTTTAGAGATGTTTAAGTTAACCATCGAGATATTTGCGGAGTTAAAAGGTCAAGAGGCGATTTGTCGCCAATATTTTGGAGAATCGACCGTGTTAAAAGAAACAAATCTTTCCCGAAAAATGTATCTTCAGGCCACCTCTGCGGCTTTCCAAGATGGTCAAAAGAGTGGAATAATTGAAGGGATGCGAGAAATCCTCTATAGGGTATTAAAGAATCGATTTCCGGATCAGCGGTTACCCAAAAAAGTAAAAAATGAGCTAGACACAGTAAAAGATCCAAACAAACTAGATCAGTGGGTCGATTTGGCTTTTAGTGCGGCAACTCTTAATGATTTTACTGATGCTCTCAAGAATTCAGTTGAATCGTAGAATCCAATCTTAAGCGAAGCAAGCTTTTGATCGACTTTGTTTTGAACTATTCTAGCGAAATATTGATAAGCGCAACTTCTTAAAATAGGCAATCTTCACCACATAATAATCTAATCTGTACGACAAATATAATCAGCAAGAGAGATATTCTGAGTAGTTATTTCCTGTATTATTGAACCATCAGCTATGTTGCAGAGATTCATCCTTTTTAGCATAGTTGAGTTGTCGAGCTTACTCAACGTCAACGATTCTTCAGCTCGCTCTCGAACTTGTTCAAAGTTCTCTAGACTCAGCTTCTCTTCTCAAATCCAGTAATTTAACGGATGATAAAGATCTCGACGACTTAAAGTTATTTCCTTTACCCGAAAATGACGATTTGATTCTTGACCTAACTGATTTTTCTTATTGAGCTTGAATCTAGAATTTCCAAAGAGCGGATTCCTTCAGAATTTGAGTGGTCTTTTGTGGCAAAAAGACAGAACTATTAAAAATAGATCTATCCAAATGCTGGAAAGATTTCTCATTCGATTGGATCGGGTATGGTTGGTTGTCTATGAATATGGAAGAAGTTCTTCCCAGGATTTAATAACTTCAATCAGAAAAAGATAATTGATATTTTTGCTATCAATTAATATATTCAATCCTTGGACTTTCTTGCTGTAAAAAATTGGTTCTAGGAAAATTGGTTCTAGAATTATTGGAATTAAGAGGAGTAACTCTGTTCGTTGCATTCTTATATAAATGTGTGTAAGAATTATGCAAGGGTAATTTGGATGCTCCAGTGTAGTTTATTGTATTGGACGTGATGGGAATAGGATTGATAGAAAGATGGTATAACAAGAATTCACCAACCGGGGATTAGAGAGATAAAAATTTGGGAAAGATCTCTGAGCTAAGGATTTAGGTAAAATCATTCAAATGATCCAAAACGATAACAATAAGGAGTTTCGACCTGAGATTCGGATGAATCTCTTTTGAATCTTAATCAAACACAAAAAATCATATGAATCATGAAGATCAGATGGCCCTAAACAACTTTGGCGGAATCACCCGATTGTTCCCTTTACCCAATCTGGTATTTTTCCCAGGAACTGTACAACCATTACATATTTTTGAACAGCGTTATCGTCAGTTAATGGACCATACTCTCGAGGATAATCGATTAATGTCGTTGATCCTCCTAAAACCGGGTTGGGAAAACGATTACGAAGGACGGCCCGAACTTCATTCGATGGGCTGTATTGGACATGTTTTAGCAGAACAAAAATTATCCGATGGGCGATACAATCTTCTTCTGCGCGGCTTAAGCCGTTTTCGGATTATTGAAGAAGTAGCTACGAGTTTTCTTTACCGTTCTGCTCGCATCGAGCTGATTCCTGCTGTTGAAATGAGTTGTCTGAATACCGCAATGAAATTAAGGCAACATCTTTCTTCCTCGATTTTGCCACGCTTCCCTGATGGAGGCATTCGCGATCAGCTCAAAGAACTATTTCAAAGCGAGCTAACGATCAGTTCATTGACCGATATTTTAACTTATGCTTTACCAATCCCAATGATGATTAAACAAAAAATATTGGAATCTCAAAGCATCGAAGAAAGAGCCGCCCTTCTGGTAGAGACTTTCGACAATCTGGATCCCCAGATCGATCCGCTGAGTAAATTTAAGCAATTTCCACCTAAATTCAGCTTGAATTAATCCTCTATTTCTTTTTACAATGCCAGTGAATAAGAAGTAAAGCGAATAGCAAAATCGTCTGCAAATGTGTTAGATGGTTCATAATAGGTTTGGTAATTCTTGAACCATCCCCTACGAATGATTGTTTACGATAATAACATCGGATTCATAGGGGGATTTGTAGATTTTTGGAAAAGATAACCGGTATCAACGAGCTGAAAATCGAGGGACCGGAGAAACTTTTCCCCAGCTAAATTTTCCTCAGGATTATGGATTTCAACTAATCGAATGAAATGTTCTTGTAAAAAGCGAAGAAGATGAGCCAACAAAAACTGACCAAGACCCTGGCGTTGATAATTAGTTAAGATACGGATCGAAAGAATTCCCGCGGCAATCGTATTCCAACGCCGGCTAAAACCTTCCATCTCCCAAAGAATGGTTCTACCAACAACTTCCTGCGATTTACGTTCAATCAAGCGAAATTCGATCGGTTCAGGCTCTATCTGCCCATAAACGCATTCTTCCCACCAGGTAAATCGCCTATCTAGAGGGGCAACTCCAATATCGAAACGCCGGCGTAAATTAGCAAATCGGGGATCAACTATATTAATCGGATTATCGAGAGGTTTTTGATAGACCTGAACAGAGCGGACCAGTTGATAGCCCTGCGAAACAAAAAAAGGACTGGCATCACCATCCCCGATCAAGAAACCAGGGGAGTCACAACCCCCATACAATCCAAAATAAAAGGGCTGAAAAGGGCGTTGGGAACCAGCAAATATTTTTGTAGCCCCTTTTTGTTTTAGATATTCTTCACTTTTTTCTAAAAGTGTTTTGCCAATCCCTTTACGTCGATATTCTGGTTGAATGACTAGCAAACACGTTATCCCTATCTGATGATTTAAACCAGTTTGCTGCGAATTACTAGCAAATCCTGCATGTGCGAACCCTATCGGTATATTATCAGAAACGGCTACGATCAATCCTTCTGGATCGAAATACGGTTTTGAAAATAGCCAACGATCGAACGGAGCACTGGAATGCACTGGGTAGGTAGCCCTGCCATTCATCGACTGGTTCCAGATGCGCGATAGATGCGGTGGATCAGTATTCAAAAATCTTCGATAAACGATTGCTGACATTGCTTCCAGATCCTGTCAGATCTTTGGGGATGTGGTGAGGAAATAATCCCTTTTAACTCATTTACTTCATTCTTCTCAAGTAATTTATTATAATGAATCGATTGCCTTTGGCAAATAAAACTAGTTTTAAGAAGAAGTATCTGATATGCACCACAAACGATTTAATCCGACTATTCTGTTTGTACGATTTGGGCTTAACATTCTTTTTTCGGCTACATTGTTTATTCAAAACGGTGTTGCCCAAGATTGGGCACAATTTTTGGGAAATGGCACAGGCCATTGCAACAAAAATATTACATTCCCAAAACAATTCCCAAAAGAAGGTCCAAAAATTCTCTGGCAAAAAAATATCGGTTCTGGATGGGCTGGTCCAGTTGTTCAGGACAAGAAGTTGATTATATTTCATCGTTTACAAGAGCATGAGATTGTGGAATGCCTGAATGTCTCCTCCGGCGAATCGGTCTGGAAATCGAGTTACCTAACGGCCTACATTGATGATTTTCAATTCGACGATGGACCACGTGCAACCCCGATCATCCACAAAGAATCTGTCTTTACTCTGGGCGCAGCAGGTGATCTTACCGCTTGGGAAATGGCAACGGGGAAAAAAATCTGGTCGAAAAACATTATGAAACAATACCAAGTCCCCAAGAATTTTTTTGGGGTAGGGGCATCTGGAATTATCTGGAAGGATCGTTTGATCATCAATGTCGGGGGCAAAGGAAGTGGGGTGGTTGCATTTGACTGTAAGACTGGCAAAGAGATATGGAAAACATCGAATCAGCAAGCGAGTTATTCCTCTCCTATATTGATCGATAGTGGCAAGCAATCTCAAATTGCTGTTTACACTCGGCAGGGTCTATTATTACTCGATCCAGAATTGGGTAAAGTTCTCTATGAATTCCCTTGGCAGCCTCGGATTCGAAGTTCGGTAAATGCGGCTTCACCCGTTTTCGCTCAGAACCAATATTTCATCTCTTGCTGTTATGGCCAAGGTGGGATTGCTCTACAACTCAAGGAGAATCAACTTACCGAGGTTTGGAAATCCAGCGATCTGAGCTGTCATTACAATACCCCCATTTTCATGGATGGATACATTTATGGGATCGACGGACGCCAGGAAGAATCCCCAGCTTTATGTTGCTTCGATTGGAAATCCGGTAAAGAACAATGGAGAAAAACGCAATTTCCTTGTTCCCATCTCCTCCTTGCGAACAAAACTTTTCTCGCTTTGACGGAGAAAGGGGAATTGCAACTATTTGCAGCGAATCCTGTAAAATATGAACCACTCGATTCAGCCAAAATTCTTAAAGCCCCTGTTCGAGCTGCTCCTGCAATCAGTAACCAGTCTTTATTCGCTCGCGACCATGACAAGTTGATCGCGGTTTCTCTTCAAGAATGAATCTTCAAGAATGAATTTGCAAATTGAATCTCTAAATAAAATATTTGCTGTCTCCTTAGCAAGTGGTCTATGCCGCTTTCGCATCGCTTATCGAGTAATCCAATAATGGGGATGTATCCTCGAGCGCATTTGCTTCGAATCGCTTAGATTCCAAGGAGGTAATTGGCAAAATGTTATCGAAAGATTCCATTTCTTCGTTGATCGTCTCTATCGGACGGGCGGAAATCTCCGAGTTTAATTCTCGGGGAATTTGATGAACGGCTCCTTTTGAATGATCCTCATTTACCTTGGGTAAACAATTACTTCTCAAAAATTCCTCGACCAATAAACTATAATCTTGAGCACCAGTGCTTTTGGGAGCGTATTCAAAAATCGATTTACCAAAACTGGGGCATTCCGCCAGCTTGATGTTCCGGCGAATCTTTTGTTGGAATATCTGGGCCTGATTCCAAGGAACCGTCATTTTTCTACTGTTAACTAAGAAATGATCCAGATCTCGGATAACCTCTTGTGCTAGTTTTGTTCCAGTCTCGTATAAACAGATTAGGATATGACTCACTCGTAAGCTGGGGTTAATCCTTCGGCACACTAGAGAAGTGGTTTCTAATAATTTACTTAAGCCATGAAGGGCAAAAAAATGAGGCTGGAGTGGTATAATTACTTCATCTGCTGTAGATAAAGCGTTTAGAGTCAGTACCCCCAGTGAAGGACCGCAATCCATCAAAATGTAGTCATACTCTTCTTTATCTGCTTGGAGTGCTTCGCGCAATATCACTTCCCGACCGACCACCCCAGCCAATTCAACTTCAGCTGCGGCAAGATTTATATCAGATCCGATCAAATCGAGATTGTCCTGAATGGAACAGCGGGTCTCGGCCAAACTTTTTTGATTCACGAGGACATCATACATTGAAAGTTGAACCCCATCAGGTTCTTTACCAAGGTGAGTGGTAGCATGGGCTTGCGGGTCAAGATCGAATAAACAGACTTTTTGTCCCGCACGAGCTAAGCCAGCCGAAAAATTTACCGCGGTCGTGGTTTTGCCAACGCCCCCTTTTTGGTTCAAAATCGCTATCTTTCTCATGTCTTTTTCTCGTTGTTGATTGGGTTAGGGCTTTAATCTTCATTTTCTCTATTGTTCTGATCATTAGAAATCGGAAATTGGATAGAATTAAGTTAAACGAATCCGAGAGATTCTCCCAATCCAAATAAAATTCAATTTTTTTTGCAATTATTGCAAACAAACTCGTTCTATTTTCGTTACAATAAAAAATGATGTGCAAGAATGCTTTTTATTTGTGAGAAATGAGGGATTTAGTTATCATGAAAACACTACATTCTTCCAGTGAAAATCAAAAAAGTGAAATAAAAAAAAGTTTTTTACCTGACTCAGATTTTTCGATAAACATTCAGTGTAATACCGAAAACGAACTGGATTTGAATCAGAATCATGAAACAAATCATGAAGAAAATAGAATTGTAACTCGGGAGTCATTCAACTCTATTCCAACGGCAACTTTTGTTTCCTATCAAGCTCCGAAGGCAAAAACGAAGGCAAAAAAGCGATCAAATTCCGATCGAAAAAAACAAGTCGAGGATACTCTCCAAAATAGTTCGACTTCATTATTGTCATCGAGTACTTCCTCTAAGTCTTCGATAGCCATTGACTCTAAGATTGACTCCAAGATAGATGTCAATCTTGAAGAACGGGAGCATCATCCTGCTAATAAATCGGAGTGGTTTGGTTCTTTATCTTTTCATCGACAATCCAGTTCTTCATTAAATAAAGAAAGCTTAATTAAAGAAACATCAGAAAACAATTATGAAAAAAATCATCACCAATCATCTGTGAATCGGTTTACGAAATCCACAGGTAAACTAGTTACCGATGGCTTTGTTGGGTCGTTTCGTAAATCTTGGAAGCGGATTTTGATTGTTTTCACCATGCTTATCTCGTTATCCATTTTTGCAATGGTTCAAATTATCGCTGATTCACGACAAACCAACGGCTCTTCGAACATCTCATCTAAGATCCCCTTTGAGAGTTTCGTTTCCTTGGCAAATCCCGATTTCGCTATTGAACTAGAATCAAATTTACCAGAAAACTTGTTAAGCAAAATAAAATTGTCGTCAAATCTTGATCCTGTTTCAGAGAAGAATATTGATTCGAAGAATAAAGAGCAATTGAACGCACCTGCCAATTCCTTAAATCAATCTACAAATTCTTCATCGAGTCTATTGCCCAAACAATCCGCTGAAAAATCGGTAAGTGGTTCTATCGGAAATTCTAATCCTCGAAAGCCTGTTCTGCCAGAGGATAAGAACGCCTCATCAATAACGAAATCGCCTAACCCTGTTGTACAACCAAACCCGATCGTCCCCGTACCACCCGGAATACAACCATCTCCACCGAAACAAGAGGCACCAAAACAAGAGGCACCACAAGAGCAGCCACTGATTGCTCAAAACGATACCCCACCTGAAGAAAAAATGGTTGAAGAACCCAATCATCTCCTTGACATTGACTTAGATCACAAAAAAGATCAATGCGATGTGCAACAATATGGTACCAAGATCAACTTTATTTCTGACCCTATTGTTGCATTTAAGAAAGCGAAAAAAGAAAATAAACCTATTTTTATCATGCACATTGCTGGTAATTTTGAAGATGATGCTTTTACCTGAAACAACGCCGAAGCATTCCGTGTGAATGCACTGAGAAACGAAAAAACGGCAACGTATTTGAATGATAACTTTATCTGTACTTATCAAAAAGTAGGAACTTTTAAAATCGTCAACGGGAATAAACAAGGGGGTAACGTTGCGGGGTATTTTTGCTTGTGGGACAAATCGGTCCTTGCTGCTACCGCTGGACCAGTAACCGGCGAAGAACTCTTAACTGAGGCACGATTTGCCTTAGAAACCAGAAAAATGGCTTATGTCAATAGCTATAACCCTGTTTTAGATAAGGTGAACCATCAACACTAGCTAAAGTTATGTAACAA
>JAKBAI010000023.1 GCA_021809185.1 Planctomycetota bacterium | reverse complement strand
AAGTTATCGGATTACCGGGGTAAAGTGATATTGCTCGATTTTTGGGGGGATTGGTGAGGACCGTGCCGGGCTATGTATCCACACGAGCGGTCGCTTGTGCAAAAATATAAGGATCAACCTTTTGTCATTATTGGTGTCAATTCCGATGTAGATAAATCGTCTCTCAAGGAACGAATCGAAGAAGAAAAAATAACTTGGCGTTCATTCTGGAATGGGCCAGAAGGAACAGGAGGCCCCATAAGCAAGGAGTGGAATGTTCGTGGTTGGCCAACTTTATATGTACTCGATCAAAAGGGAGTAATACGGTATAAATCTTGTGGATGCGATGAAATAAAGTTGGATAAAGTTTTAACTGAATTGTTGGAGGGAGCCACGACGGAAAAAGAATAATTGTAGACGGCGCAACGATTCCTGAGCAGAACAGGTTTTTATGTTTAGGGATCGTTGAAGCAAATTTCAAAAAGCAGATAAAGATGCTTTAGCCTACGAAAAATAGCTCTTTGCTATCGAACCGATAGTCCCTCAAAATCAAACTGGAGAGAGATCCGAGGTTCATTTAGAGAAACAATCCACAATCTTGAAAAACGAATAAGAGCCATTTTAGGAAAAGCTTACCCCGCTCGGCGCTGAGGGATCCATTCTTCACGAGAGATTCCATAATGCCGTTCGACATGGTCTATAAATTTTTGCGCGAATTGATTGCTGCTGAATTGTAGAGCACGTTTGCGACAGCTCTCGCTGGAGATATTTTTGCCGCTCTTTTCGAACTGTAACATCGCCCCAATCAGATGATCGACATCTGCTTCGTCAAAAAAGATTCCCGTGGCGTTATCGTTGTTCGCTAGACCAATAACTGTTTCCTGAACCCCTCCTCGATTGAGAGCGATGACGGGGGTGCCACATGCGTTTGCTTCGACGGGGACAATACCGAAATCCTCTTCTCCTGGAAAGAGGAGTGCCTGACAACGTCGTAGATAATCGCGAATCGATTCATCGGATTGATGGCCCAGAAAATGAATATATTCTGAGTTGGCAATCGCTTGTAACTGCCGTTTGGCTTGGCCAGTACCGATGATGATAAGTTGACGTTTCAATTGTTGACAGGCCCGAATGGCTAGGTCGATTTTCTTATAAGGGGCAAACGCCGAAACCACCAGATAAAAATTTTCTCGTTTCTGAAAGGAAGGGGTGAAAAAATGGGTATTCACCGGGGGATAGATAACGGTACTATTTCGTTGATAACAGGTCAAGATTCGGTTGCGGATGGTCTTACTAATAGCAATGAATTCGGTAACTTGTGCAGCGGTTTGGCGGTCCCAAGCGCTGAGTTGATCGAGCAGTAGATCGATTGCTCTGGCCTTGAGACGATTTCGTTTGGGTGCGGAAAAATAGGCATCTCTCATTTGCCAAGCATAGCGCATGGGGGTAAAACAGTAACACAGATGAGCTGCGCCGGGTGGCGGCTGAACCGATTTCGCAATACAATGGCTTAAACTGATCATCAGTTTGGCTTTGGGTAATCGGCTTGGTAATGCCAGAGGCATTACCGGCAACAAATACCGGTAATACGATTGGATGTGCGGTAGTCTTTGAAACCAACTGGTTAGAATAGGTCGATTTTCAATGGTTCTGGATACCGATCCAAATCGGTGAAAGAGAGTGAACAGCGGGGCCGTTGGTTGCCATTCACAGAGAATCTCTAGACACTTTTCTCCTCCCCGCATCCCAGTCAACCAATCGTGAACAAACAGAATCGAATTTGCTGAGTGGATTTTCATCTCTGGGAATTCTTTCTGATTTCAACCAATTTCATTACCCTTATATAATCTGATTGCTATCAGATCAAATTTGGTTTCCCAGAGAATGATTAAGGCTAAATTATTAACCATTCACTAGTAACCGTTTAATTGTTATCTGATACTCTAATTTAGAAAAGATTCTAACTACCATAACGATTCCAGAAAAGAGCAGTTAGGAACTCACAAAGGCTCTATTAATCAAATTCATTCTGCTTTTAAGTTAGATAATTCCTTAAAGAGAGGAAAAACTGGGAAAAACGACAGAATTGCTATAAAATAGATAAAATAACGGGTAAAATTTCATCGATTTCACTAAGATAATTCCATCGATACGATATGCTAAAATTATAAAATTTACTGGACAGTGAAATTTATAAAGGATTTTCAAAATTTTACGGTTAGATGACCGATTTTCGTTCTAATATAAGAAATTATTTTTTGTTACGAATTCATTGTTTCTAATTATTATTTTAGTTGGAGAGTAATCTCGAATTACATAGTGGAATTACATAGTGGGATAATTTGGTGGGATAATTTGGTGGGATAATATGGAGATTTGGTAATTTATTAAAGCTAATTTTATCAAAGAAAATGTATTCACCAGTTAATTTCATAAAAGTTCGACAGATAAAGTAAAATTCCATAGAATATGATCAATTTTGGTAGCCATATATTTATTGTAAGAAGTCATGAAATAGTTGATTTTGCATAGCATTTAGGCTGCTTAATACATAAAATTAGGATAGTTCAACTTTCAATCTAGTTCAATTGTCACTAAGGAATATTAACGTTGTAACAATCATGGAGATTAAGATTGAATATTAGAGAAGGAACTTAATTAAAAGATAAAAGTTGAATTATAACTGGAAAATTTCAGGTAAAAAGCGAAGGCTGAACTGGAGATTTTTCTCTGGAAATAATAGTTAATGTCAAGGGTTTAGCTTCCCAAGACAAATCGAATAGTAAGAAAAGTCAGAAGAACTGAAAAACAAACGAAGTTCAGAAAAAGAGAGATCGAGATGGGTTTTTCATTAAACATCGGAAAATGTACGTTATTAGGGAATTATCGCGACAATAATGAAGATTCGATTGAAGCGAAGACATTTCCTGATTTGACGGTTTGCATCGTTGCTGATGGTATGGGGGGACAAGCCCACGGGGAAATTGCTAGCCGGAGAGCGATTGAGATTATTCCCAGGGAGCTGAGAAAATCGTTGGTAGCATCCATGACCGGAGATGCCGCGAAACAGCAGATTCGCAAGTCGATCGTCCAGGCGAATCAAGAAATCATGGCGATGGGTTCTCTCGATAAAGAGATGAAGAACATGGGAACTACCGTGGTATTGGCGGCCTGGCGAAAAAATAATGAACTATTTTTGGCGGGGGTAGGCGATAGCCGTGCGTATTTAATCCGGAATCGCAAAATGACTCAGTTGACGGTAGATCATTCTCTGGCTCAGGCATTGGTTGAAGCGAAAACAATCACTCAGGAAGAGGCCCGAGATCATAAATTCAAGAACGTTCTTTGGAAATATCTGGGCAGTAAAGAGGTTGGGGACGGTCCCGATGTCATCAATGTATTGATTCAACCAGGGGATCGATTTCTGTTATGTACGGATGGGTTACATGGATTCGTTCCCGATGATAAGATTTTACAATATATTTTGACACAGAGTGATGTCCAAGCTTGTGCCGATGGGTTGGGCCAGCTCGCTTTAGAAATGGGATCCAAAGACAATATCTCTTGTATTGTTATCGAAGTAGTCTAATTTTTTCATTTAATTCTAGTGTTTTAATTCAGTTTGCGGAAGAGGCAGCCAGTGTTCTCATTCTCTCCAGGCTATTTGTCTGTCCGCATTATTCCCAGTTGCAATAACCAAAATTGACTGTTCAATATCCCGCGCATCGAATCCGTTTTATCCGTACAATTCAATGATGGCACTGCCTTGAACAATTGATACGCTGAACTCAGTTTGCATTTTCGATAGCGGCAATTGTTTTTAAGATATCTATTGTTTCGCGAACATCATGAACGCGAACAATCTGAGCCGAGTGTTTCATCTGCGCATAACAGATAACCGCTAGCGAACCGGGCAATCGATTATGAACATCCCTATCGGTAATTCGCCCAAGAAAACTTTTCCGTGAAACTCCCAGGCAAAGCGGGCGGTTCAATACTTGATAATCAAGAAGCGAACGCAGAATAGTCAAATTGTGATCGAGAGATTTGCCAAAACCGATCCCTGGATCGATGGCGAGTTGCGTTAAAGAGAAGCCGCTATCGAGCAATCGATCGATCTGGTTCTTCAAGAAGTCGATCGTTTCTGGAACGACCTGATCATAGTAAGGGATATTTTGCATGGTGAGAGGATTCCCCTGCATGTGCATGATCAAGAGACCGGGCTTATAGGGGAGACAAATTTGTGCTAGGGCTGGATCCCGAAAGCCACGAATATCATTGACGATGCTAGCCCCCAGATCGAGGCAGCGCTCTGCGGTTTCGGGTTTGGTCGTATCGATCGATATCGGAATAGAAATTTGCGGAACTAAGATGCGCAGCACCGGCAACACGCGATCACATTCTTCTTGCCAGGAAATCGGTTGGGCATCGGGTCGACTGGATTCCCCGCCAATATCGAGAATATTGGCACCATCTTCAACCAATTGCAGGGCATGGCGAACGGCCTGATCCCTATGGTGAAATTGCCCGCCATCCGAAAAACTATCGGGGGTTACATTGACAATTCCCATTACAAGAGGGAGTTGAACTTTCTTGCCAAGAGCGCCTAGCAATCGTTGCGCTCCTGGCTCCGGAGCTTTTAAACGAGGGCTAGTCCCATTTGGCTGGATAGAACTTTCAACCACAGAACTTTCAAGAAAAGAACTTTCAAGCGTGGATGCGAACTGTTGTTGTTCCTCTTTGGTTGAACTAAATGCGAACGAGAACTGCCCACAAGTCCAGATCATATTTTCTCCGCTTCAAATTCTCTCTTGGAGGAATTGGAGTGAATTAGAGTAAACCCCAATCCATTGCGGAAGCGATTTTTCTCCAGACATACCAAGATAGTGGTTTCCATTCGGTATGAATTTTTGCGGTAGCAAGTGTACCGGGGCAAATGGTATAATCGCTATCGGTAATTTCAACCGGTATTAGATAGGTTTGGGTCAAAGGTTCGTTCAGATTGGGATTGATACTTGGTTTGACTGCTAAGGAACCACCGCCGCGTGAGGTTAAAGCAATTGGGACATCGTCCGCAGGGATTTGCGGTAGCTTAGAGATTTGACCATGATAGACCTTATCACTACGTCCAGGGAAGTGAATGGATACCATCAGAGTGCCGTAAAGATCCAGATTTTGCTGGAGTAATCGATAATTTTGCGGTTCGACTGGTAGTAGGATACGCATATGATTCAGGTCGCCAATAGAACAGAAGGCAGGGCTATCGAGTTTTTCCCAGAACTTGTGAAGTTCATCCGTTTTTGGAGAGTTCATAACAACACCAGATCGCGGTGCACGCAATTCGGAAATGCGATCGAGACGATCCTGAGTCTGAAGTTGTTGCAATTTGGTGCTGCGTAACTGTTCTTGAAGATTGGCCAGGTCGTTTTCGGCCTGGTTACGGAGCGAGACCTCCAAGCGCAGAGTTGGCATTTGGTTATTAATATTTTTGATTCGTGTTTCTAATTCCTGAATCGAGGCGTTGATCTCTCCCAATTCAGCTTTTAATTTGGGATTGGAGAATCGTGCTAAGATTTGTCCCTCGCGCACCTCTTGACCATCGTAAACTTCTATATAATCGAGTGTGCCCGAATCGGTCAAATAGACCCGGGCTAGATTATCTTCCTGAACCTGAACCAGTCCGGTTTCTCGAATCCGACTAATGGGCAGAGGGACCAGAAAGAAAATCGCCAGGAAGGCAGCAAAAATACTGGAAGTGACTAGGACACGATTACGTTTCATATCAGGCAATCTCCCTCGTTTTCGAATATTGCGGAACAACCGAAATACTGGCCAGAAAATCATCGATATAACGGAAGCCATGGTCAGCAACATACTGATGGACTCTAGTTTATACGGTTTCAGCCAATTCCATAAAAAGTACAGAATGCTGAAGGTAACAACCCAGCGGTAGACATAACTAACAATAGCATAAACAATGAACAATACTTTGCGGCCCGGAGCCATATAAGGTTCGGGGGGCACTTCAATCCCCAGAGCGATTTTGGAAAATTGATTGTTCAAAAAGCGGTTGCAACGTTCGCGTAAATTGGGGACTTCCAACCAATCGGCTAAGATATAATAGCCGTCAAAACGCATCAGCGGATTGGCATTGAACATAAAAGTACTAACACTGCATAATACCATGAGGCTAAGAGCAATGTTATTGACAAAAGGCCAGTGCGGGGTGTTCCACCACACAAACGTGGCTATTGAGGCAATGATCAATTCTACATAAATCCCAGCAAAGCTAATGACAATTCGTTTCCATTTATCGGAAAGGGTCCAGGCATCGGTGACGTTGCAATATAGGGCAGGGGAGAAGCACATCAGCAAGGCCCCCATTTCATGGCATTCTCCCCGGAAAGCCTTGCAACTCAAACCGTGGCCAAATTCGTGAATCACCTTCACAAAACCGAGCGCGATCCACATATACAGAACGGTGCGAAAGCGGAAAAATTCGTGGTAGGCAGGGAGTTTATCCCAGAAAATATCGAATTTGAGAGCCACCAATCCCAGTGCGGAGGCCATTAAACAAACGCTTAAAAACAGAAACCAGTAAGTGAAAATCCAACTCAGATAACGATACATCCCATCGAGTAAACGATCCGGATCGATGATGGGAATTTTCATATACAGGATATTAGAAAAGGTCATCAGCCTTTTCATGCGTTTCTGTTTTTGCCGGCGGTCGAATAGCCCTTTCCCCGCAGCGGTTGTTTCGTGAATAACTAAGCCATTGAGGACCAATTGCCGTGCAAAACTTTCCAGGTCTTCTAGGCTTAAGCGGCTAGGGCGGAAATTGCTTTCAAACGATTTTTGAATATCCTCCAAAGTAGATTTACCATCCAACTTGGAGAATACGAAATATTCCTGCTCGTTGAGACGGTAATATTTCAATCCAACGGGATCTTTGACAATATGATACTGGCGATTTTCATAGCGTTGCTGGACGACATAAAGGTCCGGTCGCTTTTGCAACCGGACTAGCTTGCGCCGTTCTGCCGCTTCTACCGTGGCGTTCATAACCTAAATCCTTGCAATCCGATTGGCGGTGGTTTCTCAGATAACGATTTACTTCTGAATAGGATCGATGACCAGAGTGGCATTGGTTCCAGGGCGTAAGCGGTAGTGGTCATCTGCTGGGTTATCAAATGAGACAGTGACTTTAACACTGCGGCCACTGGTATCAACGGTGGAATCGATATGCTCAATCGTCCCGATCCAGTGATGGTTGATCTCATCAGAAGTCGGCATCGTCCAGAGATGGATTTCTCCTTGTTTAGTGCCAACAGCGATGACCCCTTGATTGGCATTCGGGGAAAAAGCGGCAAAAGTGGGTTGATTGTCGTGTGGTAACACCAGCTGGCAAAGTTCCGATCCCCGTTCGTCTTTGGAAGGGGCACGCCAGAGGGTTAGATTACTGGAATTGTTAGCGGTCAAGATCAGCCGTTGATTTTTAGGACCGATAGGAGGCGAGAATAAAGCAAGTAAGCGAAACGAAGTTGCTTCGTTCACCTGTTGCAATACTCGTTCGGTTTGCGTATCCCAGAGATGAACGAGATGCAATTTGCTTTTCGAATAATCGACCAGAATTTGATTACCATCTTCCGTCATCCCGATTTGCGAAACTTCCCCCGTCCGGTGCAAAATCGATTTGTCTTTTTCAAGCTGAGCGGCATCTTTCCCAATTTTCCATTGGCGTAACGTATTATCTTTGCCAACGGAAACAACCCGGCATTGCGGCAAGAAAAAGAGAGAGGTGACATAGTCGTTGTGTTTTTGTGGGAACCGGTAAATCAGATTACCCGTTGCCGTTTCCCAGAGAAACAGATTGCGAACACCATCCGCGGTGACACACCATTCCCCGTTTGGAGAGAAAGTAACCGCTCGTACCCCCCCCTCATGGCGATCCTTGAGAGTTATGCGCGGCTCTTCCCCTAGATGATTCAGATCGAAAATCCTTGCATACCCATCTTCGTTTCCTAAGAGCACGAACGATTCTTTCGACTCTTTGCCGGTGCAAGCAATGGCTCGAACGATACCAGGGAATTTCCAGGTTTGTAAGCGATTGCGATTCAGATCCCAGACTACGGCCAGGTTATCCTCCGCTGCGGAGATAATCATGGGGATTGGCGTGTTTTGGCTGAAAGCAATCGCAGTTATAGCTCGGCCCCGGTGAAACACATCTTGCGTTTGTTCTGGGCTGCGTAAAATATTGGGTTCGACGGAGGCTTTCATTCCCGCTCGGAGCCTCTGGGCAAATTGCCGTTCGAGAGATCCTTCAACTTCCAATCGATCAAAATTCACGATCTGTATCACCGTGTCATTGGCTTTGATCGATTCGCCAGGCTGTTTATAAATTTGCACAACTTCACCGCGAATGGGCGAAACAATCGTGTGTTTTGAGAATTTTTCTTTGGCTTTTTCCAGTTCAGGACCGATTTTAGATTCTTCAGCGATTTTGGCCTCTAGTTCCGCTTCATAGCGTGCCACACTCGCCCGCGCAGCGTGAACATCCAGTTCCGCAATCGCTCGTTTAAGACTCCCTTTTTCAGTCAACTTGAGATTTGCTTTGGCTTCTTCAAGGACATTTTTGGCAGCAATGATCTGCTTCTTGGCACCTACCAATGCATATTTAGCGATAATCACATCTAATTTTGCCCGCGTTGGTTCCAAAATGGCAATCGGTTGATTCGCATCTACTTTATCACCTATGGTCAGTGGCCGGAAGTTCTTGAGAATCTCTTGGACGTTCTGGTCTTCGGTCATCGTTATCGGATTCTTATTTTTCTCTACCCCAATATATGCAATAATTCCCTCTTCTCGACTTGGAACATCTCGGCGCATCGTCGGGTCGATCATAACACTGCATGATGGCAGTAATATAGGATCCATTTTCGAATGAACCCCGGTGTCCGGTTTGGAAAATGGAATCGGTGCGAAGAGCGGGTCGCCCGGTTCTTTGTCCGGTACTTCACTCGATGTATAGCTCGAAGTTCGAGTTTTTTCGTAATTACTATTACAGCCTAGGCTGATCATTAATCCCAAGAGCATGGGCAGGGATACGATCTTCCATCGTTGGATTATCTTCTGATGGTGAAAAACCATTTTCGCGAACTCCTTCGGCACTTATCTTTATATGGACCAGTTTCTATCTCTTTATTACTCAAGCTCTCTCGAAATAGGAGAGCTATATTTTACGGTTCTTTCAATTATATCTGATTTCAGCAATTATACCTATTTCCAATTTATACCTGTTTCCAATTTATACCTGTTTCCAATTCGGCTAGTATTTGAACCGATTCATCGTATGAAGTCGTTTTTAGGAATGGTGAGAAACTTAAGATGTCAAGCAAAATCGAATTGATCTTATACAATAAAAAAATCATCTTGTTACGTTTAAGGTAAAAATCGACCTCTTAAAGTTCTTATGATTTCATTTTTGTAAACTATCTCAATTTTATGCAACCAATTATTGTGTAATATTAATCAACTTTACAAAATCCGAAAATTTGAGCGATTTGATTCCTTTCAAAAAAGACCAGAAATCCCCCTTGATCAATTAGGAAGATTATCTGGTCAGTACCGTTTGTGATGACGAATGGGAATTAGAAGTAAAAGATCACATGTTCATAAATGAATTCCCAGACCCCATAGAAGAGAGAATAACCCATCGCGTGATCGCCACAACGAATCTTCGTGGTCACTTCGGAGCCAGTTTTGAGTAGATCGATCGGGATGTGGAATTGATCCGGAATGTCTTTGTGATTGATCGTTACGTAGGCATGAAGGACCGGCTCCGATTGATTATTATCGTCTTTGTTCGGGACAGCAGCACCAGAAATATCTTTACGGTAGAGTCGACCGCGGAAACTTTCGTTGGGGTTACTACGAAGCAAGACATCGACTTCCAAAAATTCTTCCGGATCCGACGATTTAAAGGCTTTCATAAGCTGGCCAACATGTTTTTGTGGGATTTTTTGTTCAATCACCCAAGCTCCCGTCACGTTGCCTATACGCATTAACGGTTCCGAGGCACGAACTGTCTTTTGTGTCAGCTGATCTTTGTAATCCGTGGTCAAGATGGTCCACACTGGATCGGCATTGGAAGAACGCGAAGGTTCAAAAGCTGGGGCCTTGACCACAAAAGTGCCTGCATGATCTTTATCCGCAAAATAAACACGTTCCTGTTCATCGAGCTGCTGCAAATATTTTTGCAGCTTAGCTTTTTCCGCAGCGAGCTGAGATTCGATCTCTTTCTGAGTTTTGAAATTGTCGGGAGAGCTTGTAGCCCCTCCACGTAACAACGAATTCTCCCAGCTTTTAATTTTGGCTTGGCTTTCCGCGATATTCTTTTTGGATTCAGCAATTCGCATCATCAAATCGGGATTCATCATCTCGGCGATAATGGTTTCCGAGCGAATATGATCGCCAGGATTTACACGAAAAGTGATAACTCGCCCCTCCATTTGCGGATAAATATAGTGCCGTTCTAAAGGTAAAAGTTGACCTTTGGCATCTAATTTCAGAGGGTAAGGGATAAATATCATCGCTAAAGTGATCAGAACGAATAGCGAAATCCCTGTTGCCAACCAGAATCGAGCTTTGCCACCGAGACCGTTTTGTAAAATAGCCAGCGGTTTCCATAAAACTTTCAACGGAATCTGATTCATTTCGATTGAATTGTAAAGAGCGGGGGCAGCATGGCTAGCAACAATATCCAATCGCTCCATCATCGGTTCAAGTTTTTCGGGTGTTTCAAACGATTCGATGAGAAGTGCCGAGCGGGCTTTTTTGCGAACATGCGGTTTGGCTTTGTCCATCACTTCGCGATCATCATGAAGCGGCATTAAAACCAGTAATTTTGGATTGCTTTCCGCGAGATAAGAATCGAGAGCTTTGAGCACCCGCGGAGGTAACGTTTCATCCCGAGTACCGTTATACGTTACTTTTTCACCCCATTGGATGGTTTCGTCGACCAATTTTCGCATTCGCCGAATATGACTGCTAGAATTTTCGATCACATCCGCGCCGCTCACCGCTTCGATTCGACTTTTACGGTCATTCCGGCGAACCGCGACGCAAACTCGGTCGCAGGCGATGAGGCGTTTCCCCTCTTTAGCGATTTGAAAGGCTACTTCCGCTGGTTCGAGTGAACTGTGGATCAAGCGAGCAAACGATTCCAGTTGAGTCCAAGCTTTTTCTTCCCCTGCTGATTTGCGGATATTGCCGTTTCGCTGATAATTCGAAGCATATCCCGCCATTTGGATAACGTAATTCATAAAAGTTGGCTGAATTCGTTGATCGACAAATGGTTCCAGAAATACTTCCAGAAGACCTAAACTTTGACCATCTTCTAACAAAATCGGGGCTAAGATGGCCATGAAATTGGTCATATTAGCTGCGAGTAACCCCTCTTCGGGGGTGAGCCGGGCAAATGGTTCTAGAATGAGGCCGCGTCCCATTTGAAATGCTCGCCGCAGCAATTCATTATGAGTCTGTCTCGCCCCTTTTTTATCATCGAGTCCTAATTTTTCGAAGTGATGCATGCATTGGAGCTGCAAGAAACCTTGCGGAGTTCTTAGCCAGATTGCTCCAGCTACACCGTTGATGCCATCAACTGTTAATTTGAGAAATTGTTGAAAAAAATCGGTCGGAGGTATGGCCGACCCAGATAGTTTTGCTACCGATTCAAACGTTAGATCAATCTGTTTGGAAAGCTTCTTTAATGCTTCTGGATCGATCTCTTTTTCTGCCGATTTGGTAGTTGTTTTCTGTGACAAGCACCCCTCGCTTTCGCTTCTTAACTTCTTGGATCTATTCGATTAAAATAAAAATATCCTCATTATTTTAACGCTTTTAAGATCCAAAGGGAAGCGGTAAAATCACTTTTTTAATTATTCCGTTCTCTCTAGAACCTCATCATTCGAAAATTTTGATGTTGTTGCTTGATTTATGGGCGATTTTGGGATCTTATTCCATGTTGGTTACCAATCCAAGATTTAGCCTTATTACTTATATATTCATCGGCATTATGCAGCTTGGCGTGCAAAGAACTCTGGCGCTTCCCTGGTTCCATCGGTCCAACTATGACAATAATGTCGACTTTCCCAATCGAGTATCCGATCCAGTAATTCAATTGTGTCGATTTTTAAGGTTGGGAGGGGCCACGGCAATTTCTGCGTTGCCGTAAATTGGGTAAGACTGGCGTGCGCATCGGTTTCCTGGCAGAGGCGTAAATAACAACATATGAGCTGCGCACGACTCCGAACTTTATAAAATCGTTTCTCAACCAGTTCCTCATCGGATATAGTATCTGCCAACATTTCCGCCCAGTCCACCAACCATTCCACCAACATTCGCGATTCAGCATCACCTAACCCCCGAATCAAATGATCATCCATGAGTATTGATCGTATTAACGGCGTTATAGCCATTTCCTGCCCCAGTTTCGATTTTCCTGTTCATCTTGAATCAGGCGTTCTTCTCTAGTAGTAATCTTCGCTTGATTCCGACGAATAAATACTTCAAGATTCGTCTCTTTATTCGTTTGAGCCACGAATTCCCTTTCGAGACTAAATCTTGCCCCCATTGCACATTCTCTTACGGAAGCCACCACCTAACCCCGCACCGGAGTGAGAGCTTCTCAGCGATAGCTTCTCGTTCAAGAATGAGGAGTCGCTATACCTTGGCTTCCATATTTGTTCAATTGCGAACTTTTACAATTCTTTATTTTCAAATATTTTTTAATTGCTTTGGCCGGATCGAGATCCTCCATCAATTGTGACGTTTTCGATGAAAACAGACTAAAACCTTTTAAGTTCCAGGGAATAAATAGTCTGTTTTAATAGCAGATTTCTTTGCGAAGATAGATTGCCGGATTGGCAGAAAAATTGCCAAATTCTAGCGAGAGATAAGATGGGAATTGCGAATTAAATGGAGTAGTGAAAGTTACCGTTGGCCAGGATGTTCTGGGGGAATCGAAACTACATCTGTTCGATCATTCTGGCCAATTTTTGTTTAAAATAGTCCTACAAAGGTTTGATTTACGGAGATTTTTCTAACGTCAGATTATTACCTGGTGGGTTGTTCCATTCCACCGGCTGAGTTCCCGTTTCTGAGTTCGATCGATTTTGCATGGTGGGATCGGGCTGAATCGTTTGGCTCGGGATCGCATTCCTGCCACGGAAGTAGATTCGATACTCTCTGCGTTCTCGTTGAGTGCCTCCCGTGTAAGTGCGATAGTACGGGTTTAAAGACGCATCCGATTGAGAAAGATCTCGTTTGTCGTAGGTTTCAGGCGGAATAATTGCCTGCTCTTCGCGTATAATTTCGTACCCATTTGGAAATTGTTGTGCCATTTTCATTTCTGCTTGCCGGCGATAATAGAATGGCCAGGTATTGGTATTTTTGGGAATCGAAATGACTCCTCCCTCTGAGTCTCTGGCAATCGAGTGTACCGATCCCATACAGCCTATCCCACCAATCGGTAACATGACTAAAATGATTAACAATAGCCAATTTCTTGGTTTGCGAGCATTCTCGAATTTGGTATTTTCGCCATTATCTTGTGATTTAAGATCAGTTCTTCTCAACCTATTATGGTCGATTTGAATGGTTTTCTCCATATTAAAGCCCCCTCGCTTTATTAGAGTTCCCCCCTATTTTGGGCACTCTATAAATTACTTTGGCTTTAGCGTCAAGCGGAATAGATGATTCTTCTCCAAGAAAATGGAATCGGAATTGAACTATTTTGGTTCGAATTGTGTCAGCTCGGCTTTGAGCATTGCTGACCAAAAAAAATACTTTTTGGATATTTTTCGCAACTTCATTTTCTTCATGATTACTTAATAATGATCTTATTAAAATTAAAATTATAAATCAAATGTTTTGTGTTTTAAAATATAGTGCAATGGGCAGGAATCGGTTGTGATCTAAGTATGCACAAAATATTATATTCAAATATTGATCTAAATATCGATCCTTAGGAGCCTAGGCCGTTTTTTTGAATCGATTTGTACATAAAAATGTGATTAAAGGATTAATATTTCATTTGAAGTACGTTTCGTTTGTTTGATTCCAGCAAACGGATTGTTGAGGATTTCTCGTGTAGCGGACGGTGGACTTTTTGATTGGGGAAAGATTTTAAGAGTTTTTGAATTTAAGTTTAGGTCAAATAGATTTACTTTATCCAAAAAATTCTAGCCAAATAATCTGAGTCCAAATTAATTTAAAATTTTGTTTTTTCTGAAAACTATATTAAAATAATATTAAAATAATATTGAAAAGAGTAATCCATGAAAAAAATCTTGCGAATGTTAGTTGCATTGTTTGCCGTGGGGATTGTTGCTTTGAGTGGTATAAGTCAACCTCCCAATAAGGATGGGGGAGATGGCGAGGGAAAAAATGGATTCAACGGAGGTAAAGGGGACAAAGGAGGTTTTGGTGGTAAAGAAGGGTTCGGGGGTAAACAGGGTTTTGGTGGTAAGGGAGGATTTGACAATCAGAATGGAGGAGGTTTTGGAAATAAAAAAGGGGGATTTGGAAATCCTGGAACGATGCAGATCGGTCAAGTAATACCTCCTTTTATGCGCGACCAGTTGAATCTAACACCTGATCAGCTACAACAAATTACCGCACTTGAAAAAGAGGTGGGTACAAAACTTAAATCGATTTTGACCCAGAAGCAACTAAGCCAATTGCAAATGATGAACGGAGGTTTTGGCAAAGGGGGTTTTGGTAAGGGAGGCTTTGGCAACGGAGGCTTCGGTAAGGGAGGTTTTGGCAAAGGGGGTAGTGGTAAAGGAGGCTTCGGTAAGGGAGGTTTTGGCAAAGGGGGTTTTGAGGGAAAAGGTAACCCGAACAACTCGAATGATAATGATGGGGACAATGGACCAGGTAATGGGTTTCCCCCAAAAAAAGGTTTCAATAATGGTAAAGGGGGCTAGATCCTATACTAACTATTGAAAAATAAAACATTTTAATCGAAATAAATATAGAATTTTAACAAGTTAATATAATATATAGTAATGAGAGATTAATTCTTGAATGGTTAATTGATAATTATTGAAATAATATTTAAATATAATAAATAAACACTTTATCAAAATTAGTTAATTAAATCATGGAAGGGGGGTTGCCCAGGGAAAGGGCTTTATAGACGGTTGGTGGTGAGAAAGTGGATCGGATCGAAAAAGCAGATGAGGCAGATAAGTTCCTGACCATGAATTACACCGAACTACACCGGGAGGCTGGAGATAGACAGATGCGTGTATTAATAATCGAAGACGAGGGTGATCTTCGCAGTATTGTTGCGAGCACTTTGCGAGAAACCGGTTATGCTGTTGATGAGGCAGTCAACGGGGACGAGGGGTTGTTCAAGGCGACCTCCAATGATTACGATGCAATCATTTTGGATCTCATGATTCCAAAGCAAGATGGGTTCATGGTCTTAGCAAATTTGCGAAAAACTCATAAAACTCCCGTTTTAATTATGACAGCGAGGGAAGGACTAAACGATCGGGTCCGTGGCTTGGATTATGGAGCCGATGATTATCTGATCAAGCCATTCGAGCTGGTAGAATTACAAGCCCGGTTGCGTGCTCTGATTCGAAGATCTCTTGGCCATGCCGAATCGGTTATTCAGGTGAAAGACTTGTTGATCGATACCGCAGCGCGGGTTGTTCGCCGGGGGGATCAATCGATTCCACTTACGGCAATGGAATATTCCCTGGTTGAATATTTAATGCTCTATCGGGGTGAGCTGGTCACCCGAACCATGATTTACGATCATCTCTTCGATGAAACCGAAGATTCTCTTTCCAATCTAATCGATGTGCATATCTATAATGTTAGAAAGAAGTTGGGTAAAGATATTATCATTACTCGACGTGGTCAAGGATATATGATTGATGGGCCTTAAATCTTTTCGTTTCAAATTACAGGTATGGTATACCGGGATCATGTTTGTTACGATCAGCGGTTTTGCCGTTTTGCTTGATTATCAATCGCGCCAAGGAAAATGGAGCGAAGTCGATGGCGAATTACATGCCATAGCACGTACCCTAGATACCGCTTTGCATCGCATACCTTCAGAATGTTTCCCTCATGACCATACCTGGCTCGAAGAAGAGAAAGAAAATCTCCATAATACAATCCACGATCCTCATAAAAAGGATGATTTGAAACATCTGCCTTTTGGGGATAATAAAAAATCATCCCATTCCCATTTCCCAGGTAACCAACCCAAAAATTCGGATAAATCCGACTCAAAATCAAACAAGAAAGGAAGCTCTTTTGAGAACAAGAGTGGATTGATACTTCCGCCCTTATTTAAGGGATCAGGATCACCAGATAATTCCCTTTTCCTTAAAGAAGAATTGATAAAATATTTACGCATTTCCGAAGATCTCCATCTACATCAAAAATATATCGATGAAGTAGAACGTTTGCCATTTTACTCGATCTGGCTCAGTGACCACACCCTTCTACTCAATTCCAATGAAGAGGCCCCTCTGCTGTCCATGGAAAAATTATTTGGTCCCTCCACCTATAATGAGAATTCCTATCAATCGCAGCAGCTCGGCGAATATCGCTATGTCTGGATCGGGGCCAATTTATCTTCGAGAATCTTAGTAGGTCAGCTCGTAAAAAAAGAGATCAACGAATTGAATAAAAGATCGGTTCGAATGTTTTTAACGGGAACGATGGTCATTTTATTGGGGGTGTTTGGAGGTTGGTTCTTTTCTCGGCAAGCGATAAAACCGATCATAAAAATTTCGCAAATTGCCGAAAATATTTCCGCAACGAATTTGCAAGAGCGGATCGATCCCAAAGGGATCGATGTCGAGTTTGGGATGTTGGTCCATACTCTCAACGATATGTTTGGTCGCTTAGAAGCGGCATTTGCCCAGCAGATCAGATTCACTGCCGATGCTTCTCACGAATTGCGAACCCCCTTAGCAATTATTTTGACTCAATCGGAGCATGCTTTATCTCGGGACCGTTCTGCCGTTGATTACCGATCCGCGCTAGAAACGAATTTGCGGGCGGCTCAGCGCATGAAAGTTTTGGTCGAGGGCTTGTTCATGTTGGCTCGGGCAGATGCGGGTAAATGGGAGTTGCGTAAACAGCCTTTAGATTTCACTGCTCTGGTTGCCGCAACGGCAGATTTACTACAACCTTTGGCCGATGCTCAGGGTATTGAAATTGAATTGATTCTGGACGATATTCATCTCTATGGCGATGGCGATCGACTGATGCAGGTCATCATTAATCTTCTCAACAACGCGATTATTTATAATCGGCCCAACGGTCGTATCATTGTTAAGCTGAAAAAAATAGATCCAAAGCAGACAATTCTTTCCATTTCTGATACGGGAATCGGTATTTCGGAAAGTGATCAAGAGCATATTTTTGATCGCTTTTATCGTGCCGATCGTGCTCGTAATCGTGAAAAGGGGGGGAGTGGTCTCGGTTTAGCTATCTGCCAGACGATTGTGAACGCTCACCATGGTTCGATTGTGGTTGAAAGTGTACCAGATCTGGGTACAACCTTTTTCGTTACCCTCCCAACGAATCTGGATCAACCTAGTAAATTGCACCCTTTGTTAAAGCCGGAAATGATGTTGCGTAAAGACTCTGCTTCTGGCGACAAGGAACCGGCTAGTAAATCGGCTTGATCCAAATTTTAAGGAGCAACTCTAGCGAAGCTGCTCTCGAAGAGATGCAATTTTCTAAATCTCCGTTCGACGAATATATCTAGGTAGCTGCTTAACGGGGGTTCTCGACTAAGCGGAACCAACCTTCCCAGAATTCCTTTTTCTGTTCATTGACGCGCGGATTGAAATCACTTGGTTTGAGTTGCTGAAATACCACTTTCATTCTAGCGAGTACAAACTCTGCTTGTTTGGAAGTGTCGGGATCGATATGGTAGCATTGCCATATTTGACTTAAAGCCATTAATTCGTAAATCGATCCTTTATAACGATCGGCTAAAATTTGATAGCGCCGAATTGCATCAGAATAATCGTCCAGAAAGTAAGAGCATTCTGCGGCTCTACTACTGGAAATCCGTAGAAGGATCAATTCATCGGATGAGAGAGCTTGCTGTGTCGCCTTTGTTTCCAAGCGAGTTTCTAAGGCAGCATAATTTTCTCGTGCCCGAATAAAGAATTGTTTTTTCTCTTCTTGCAACGACTGGATCGATTCTTGTATCCGTTTCATCATGACCGAATTATCGTTATTTTTTTCCAGATTATTACTGAGAGCTAAAATACGATTGGCCAGATCAGCAGCTTGGTGATAGAGACAATCAGCACGGTAATTGAGTGCTTTATTACCAGAGGGGTGATTGGGATAAAATTGGAGAGCACGCCCCAAACTAACTTCGGCCTCTTTCCAATTATTCTGTTTAAATTGCGCGATACCAAGCAGATACAAGGCTTCCGCGTGAGTGGCAGGGACTTTTTCTGCTTCGATGGTATCAATCTGTTTGAGTAATTCGATCGCCTCTTTGATCTCTTTAGGAGTTCTCTCCTCGTACAAGATTTTAGCTAATTCAAATTTGCATGCTAGGGCCTTAGCCCCGGGTTCCAATATCCCACGGCGAAAAGATTCTATAGCGTGGACTCGGTCGGACATGGCGAGGAATTGTTTGCCTTGTGTTAGATAATCTTTGGCTTCTACTTCCGAAGGGAGTTTATTAGTCGATTTTTTTACAGTCGAGTTGTTCTCGATCGAATTCTGCATATACTTGGTGACTATCTTTTCCACTTCATTTTTATCTCCAGCGTAAGTAAGTAACTTGGCCAGATCGCGGACTACTTTATTACGAGCTTCTCCGGCGGGAATCATATCAAGATTCATCGCCAGTTCGTTCGCAGCTTGCCGGAATTGTTTCTTGGCTTCTTCGGTGTAGTTCGCTGCTTCAACCTCAGGCTGAGTTTTGGCGACCTGCAAAAGGGCATTTCCCCAAGCTTCGTAAATATGCGCAGCATATTCATGTTCACGAAGACTACTGCTCCATGGAGCAAACGCATGGGTGATGCGTAGCGCCATAGAAAAATCTTTTCGTTGCTCAAAAATGCGAATTGCATTTTCGTAAATTTTGACTGACTCCATCTGCGCGATGAGGGGATTATCATTTTTCGGATCGCGCTGGCGAGTTTGCGCTGCACTTTCTAACAGCTGGACCACCTCCATGGATTTT
This sequence comes from Planctomycetota bacterium, assembly GCA_021809185.1. GTDB lineage: Bacteria > Planctomycetota > Planctomycetia > Gemmatales > Gemmataceae > JAKBAI01. The sequence goes on along the minus strand of JAKBAI010000023.1, from coordinate 15,599 downwards.
TTTGGATCCTGAGTATATAATTCAGCTAGTTTCAGAGTTGCTGCTTGGGCCTCTGGCCCGCTGGTTTTTTGCAAATTCTGAAACAGTTTGAATGCCTCTTCTCTCTTACCTGCCTGGAGCTGATCAGTAGCAAGCCAATATTCGAATTTGATTTTGTCTGCTTCGCTAATGCCCGTAGCGTTTCGAGCCTCTTCTAGAGCGTGGACGGCACCGTTCCAGTCGCGATCAATTTCATACCCTTTGGCCAATTCTCGTCTAGCTTCTAGGAACAGATCCAATGGGGCATCTCGATTAATCCGCGACAGGACTTTTCTCGCATCGTCCCAATCGCGGAGTTGCCGATCTAGTTTGCCCATGGTCAAACGGGCTTCATTGAGGGTGCGGTTATCGGTGCCGGGCTGCGCTCGTGACAAAAATTCACGCAAATTATCGCGCCCTATAGCCAGATTTGGTTCGTTTAAGCGCAGATATTGATACGCAATTAGACGGAATCCTTCCCCCTGATCGTCCCCGCATAGCAATGAATTTGTCAGAGTTTCGATAATCTTTTCGGGGGGGTGAGACAATAGATTTGCCCAGGTCTTTCCTTGGCGGAATATCAGCTTTTTCCCATCGGCACCATTCTTCAATTCTTCCGGCTTTAGCTTTTCTAATCGTCTCTGGGCAATCTGCCAGTATTTTTTGCTCTCCGGCGAAAACGGCGCGGCTTCAGCTAGAATAATATAAGAACTTCCTATTAAAAAATCGGTCTCTTTTTTCAGTCCCTCGGGAACATCGGCGGTTTCGAGTGGTTGAATTTGTGCTGCTAATTGCCGGACGTTTAGAGATGCAGGATTTTGTAGCGTTCTTTGCAACGCTTTCAATGCTTGTGTCCATTTTTGCAGCGGAGTTGGTTGCAAGTAAGGCCGCGCATACCAAACCCCCCCTAATGACAATAATCCCAGCAAAAAGATCGGAATTTGCCATAGTGTTCTTGGCTTTTCCTTCTCTGACGATAGCGGTAAAGGTGGCGGTAAACTCGATCCCTGATCCCGCCTTGCTGATTCCGGATTATGAATATTCGTAGTGGAATATCCGGATGAATGGCTTCGCCCTTCTCCGCTCTGCTCGTGATAATTGCTTATTTGATCATTTGCTCGGTTAAGCGAGGCCGCGTCCATGGCCATGGTTTTTCCAGTCCTGTTTGCAATCGATTATCTGCTATTTTATCTATTAAATCTTTTGGTTTTGCGAATCTAACTTGCAGGCATTTGCCTCTTCAAATTCTCGATTCTTCTAACCTATATTTCTTATTTGTGCTTTGATTTTTTTGTTATGAATAATGTATTTACGTATTTCGTATGGGCTTTATCTATCTCTATTTGCTGTATTTTAATTCTAGTCTTCTATTCTCTTTGCTTTCTTTTACTCTTTTTCAGTATATATCTCTGGTATTTATTTCCGGTATATCTTTTCCGGTATATCTTTTTATTAGTGTGAACGAAACACCGTTGACAATCTTGCGCATTCTTTCACTGATTTTAATTCTCGTCAAGATCAATATGCTATATATCCTTCTCTTATCTGTGCTAATGTGTCGATTAGGGTTAACGGGAACCCGATTCGAGGATAATTCTGAATTAAAGATTAAAATAGCTCGATGTGCCGCTTAGATTCTCATTGTTTTGGAAAAAATGAATTGCTTTCTGGAATTAGAATAATAACAATACCAGAAATAACGAAGGATGATAAAACAGAAAGGCTGGGAATAATATGTTGTTTCGCATCGATCACGAGACGCGCTTTACTTATTCTGAACCGGTGATTGAATCGGTAATGGAAATAAGAATGTCCCCGCTTTCGAATGAAGATCAAACCGTGTTGGGTTATAAATTAAAGGTTGTACCATCGGTACCCATAACGGAATATCGAGATGGATTTGGTAATCGGGTGGAAATGTTCAATGTTATGCCTCAGCACTCAGAAATTCTCATTCGAGCATCGAGCTGCACCCGTTGTCATCGCCGATCCCCCGATCGCCTGAAAAATATAATCCATAACAATACCACCAATCCCGCTGATGAGGGGGTATTTCCAATTGCTTTGGAAGCGATGGAATTTCTGCGTTATACCCCTTTAACCAGACCCAATAGTGAAGTTTTAAGGTGGTTTGCCACTCTTCCCCCTATTCAAGGAAATAATCTATATGAATCGGCTTCGCAATTAATGGATATTGTACGAACCAAGCTGCGTTACGAAAAACAGGTTACTACCACGCAAAGCTCTGTCGCGGAGGTTATACGGCTTGGTCAGGGAGTCTGCCAAGATTTTACCCATCTTTTTATTGCCCTAGCTCGATTTTTTGCTATCTCTTGCCGTTATGTCTCTGGCTATGTTCATCAGGCCGGTGAACTGGCGACTCATGCTTGGTGTCAGATTTGGGGAGGAGCGGAGGTCGGGTGGGTCGATCTGGATCCAACGCGCGGCAAGTGGATTGAAGATGAATATATCATTGCGGCTATTGGCCGTGATTATAACGATGTGCCACCTAATCGCGGGGTCTGGCGCGGTGCGAATGTTCGCGAGATGATTCAGGTAAACGTTCTCGTGCAAATTGTCGATAAAGTTCCTAACGATTTGTTGGAGCTTACCGCCCCTGCGTGGGTACAACAACAGCAACAAAGCTCCGAACGAGGTTTAAACAACAATTCCAGTGGTCTCTATCAACAGATTCGCCGGCTGAATTATCGCCAACAACAGAGCCAGCAACAGCAAACCGACCGATAATTTTTGCCATTCGAATCAAAACGAGCCATTGAACCCTTGCTATTGAATTGAACCCTTGCTATTGAACCATTCTTAATGGCTCATTCTATTAAGCCAGGGTAAGATCAGCATTTGAAGGGCAAATCGCTTGAGAAAACCTGCTCTTCAACCATCACTTACAGATAGACTTTCCCAGTCCAGTGAGAGATTCTTTTGCCCGTTGGTGCGTAAAAATAGCTCAATAGAAATCCTATTTCTGTGAATTCTTTTTATCCCGCTTTTCGTGGAGCGGTACTGGTATTCTCTTGAAGCGGAGTTCTCGATTCTTGTTGTCGTTGCAACCAGAGGTCGAGAACATTTAGCGTTCGTTGCGTGGCCCCTTGTTGCTGAACGACAAGTTGCCGCGAATTATCCCCTCGGTTTCTACGGATTTCCGGGTGGTCGATGAGAAAGACCATTTCGTTATAAAATTCTTCCTCGGTTCGGATTATTTTTGCCCCTCCGCATTCGATTAAACGCTGGGCAGCATCCCGGAAATTCCAGATATGTGGGCCGAAAAGCAGAGGTAGACCTGCCGCAGCAGGTTCTATCATGCTCTGCCCGCCGCGCTGACCATCCAAGCTACCTCCCGTAAAGGCGATATGGCCTAGATGCCAGATTTTTCCCAATTCTCCGATCGTATCTACTAATAGTATCCGCGGCTTATCCGTTTGGATCTCGTTTACCTTTGCAGAGGTTTTTAGTTCAGATCGTTTTTGAAAGGGGACGCGAGCCTCAGCAAGTAACTCGGTTACTTCTTGGAACCGATCCGCGCTTCGCGGAACCAAAATCAGATAAAGATTCGAGTAGGTAACCGCGAGTTGTCTAAATATGTTGACAACGATTTTTTCTTCTGGAGCATGGGTGCTTCCTGCAATCCACACCAGATGATGATTCTGAATGCCAAATAGCTCTTGGAGATTCGCCAATTCGTCTTTGGAAGGTTCGACCATGGCTCCATCATATTTGATCGAACCACTAACCACTATTTTATCCGCCGAAACGCCGAGCTGGCGCAACCGATCTGCTTCCGCTTCACTTTGCATCACCCATTGTTGAACTCGATTCAGAATCAGAAGACGAAGTAACCGATTCGCTAAGCGATACCGTTTGAATGATCGTGGCGAAAGCCGACCATTGATCACGATGACAGGAATCTGTTGTTTCTCTGCTATTTTTAACCAATTAGGCCACAATTCACTTTCCGCAAGGATAATCAGATTAGGCTGCATCGAATCGAGTATTTTTTTAATCGCCCAACTCCAATCGAACGGGGCCTGAATAACGGTTGCGTTGCGAAATCGCTTTTGGGCTTCGTTGTATCCGGTTACGGTCGAAGCAGATACGACGATTCGATCATTGGGAGATTGCTGTTGAAATTGGGTAACGAGAGTGGTGAGTAAATGAATTTCTCCGACGCTAACACCATGAAACCAGAGAACTCGATTTCTCTTACCCGCACAGGAGTTGCTGTTATCGGTGATGCCAGAAACGACCAGGCTCGTATTCGCTGAAGAGGGGGTGAATTGAATTCTAGTTCCAAAGAACCGTTCTTTCCAGCGTGGTAGATAGCGGCCTGTTCGATAAGCACGATAAAGCAGAAATGGCGAACACAGGAATAGAGCAAGAAAATAGAATAGATTAAACATCTTCGGTATCCGTGTTGAATCCTTTCTCGGATATTATGTCATCGATCTTAGATCTGAGGCGGCAAGATCCGAATCATTTCTGCCCTTCACTAACACTCCCTTTTATAATAGGAGAGTAATCGGGAAACCATTTGATATTCGTGTTTCCCGATACGATTTTACACTCTGGCATTTTTATTTACTCGCTCAGCGTTGCCAAATCGAGTAGAGAAGACAGCGTGCACCCAGAGTGCGCTGTTTGACGTCGAATCACGAAGGATGCGTTGTCTGTTTCATATGGCAATTTTTATATTTCTTACCACTGCCACAGGGACAAAGATCGTTACGGCCGATTTTTTGCATTTGGTTTCGAATCGGTTCTCTTTTCTTCCCTTCACTAGAGTTCGTGGTCATATCGTTGTTTTCCTGGTCTGCTTTCGCTCTCACCTCGGGTGGGGGGGATGAAAGAGCCGATTCGGGATTCGCTTTGGTTCCGGCCAAGTTAGCATTTTTCAGCATAGCGGAAACAACATTGCGTCTCAGAGGAGGGGATTCGAATTCTTTACCATCGACTCGATTTTCACTCGTCTCGTTGGACTCGTTCGGATCCCTATTTTCGACAGGAACCCCGAGACTTTTCAAAGATTCTAGTGCCATGAAAATGACATCGGTATTATCTTCGCCCGACATTCGGAACAGCGAATCGGTAACACGATCACGAATCCCTTTCCACATCCCTTCGAATTCTTTCATCCCTTCTTTCTTGAAGATGATTCGCGGATCCCCGGATTGAGCGACTCCATACAAACTAATCGAAGAACGCAAGTGATCCAAGCTGAGCAGATGTTGTTTCCAGGCATTATCGATCGTTTCCAAAAGTAAATTTCTTTCGGTGTTATGAATTTCTGGACGATATTTAAGATCGAAGAAATTCCAGAGTATATTCTGAATGACGTTTCTCGGTTGTTGCGCGAGTGCTTCGACTGGAATGGTAAGATCGAAACTCGATTTCATCCAATCGCATAATTCTTTGGCATCAGCTGGTTCTGCAATTTTGGTCCCAGCTAAAGTTTCATTTAACTGATTATCAATCTCCCATTGCGAGATTTTGCTGTAGTAATTGGTACTGACTTCCTTGAGAATAGCGAAAATTTTGCTGCGGGATTCCATGCGAAATTGCAAAGAAGTAAGGGATTCAGCAGCAACACCAAAGCGAATTTTCGCCCAGTGCAGAAGCCCTTCGCGGTCGTACTTTTGGCTGCCGAATTGGGAATTCTTTTCAGCCATGAAATGGTTCATCGCGACTTCGATTGGGAAATTGACTTCGCGTTCGACATAGGCTTCTTTAATCGCTTTTACAATTTTTGCCGTTAGGACATCAACGGGTAGACTGCTATCGATCTCTTGAGTGGGGATCTGTACATGGAATTTGCGCTGGAGCCATTGCTGCAACGAATTTACCCCATACTCGGGATCGAAGAAACTGGATCCTTCGTCAAGCGGAATTACTTGAACCGCTTCGCGGATCTGCGCGAGTAATATTTGTTCAATCTCGTCGCGACCAATTTTTTTCAGCTCGCGATCATTCAGTTTTAGATTGTAGCGGGATTGTAGAATCCGTGAAACCTCTTTCCATTTCCAATCTTTCGGATCGTCATCGATGCTGAGATTTTCATCAAGGATATCCTGCACGACGGTACTGGAATGGTTGAGGGCCATTTCGTGAGCGTAATTGTTGGCTTCTTCCCAGCTCATCGAGTTGATTTCGCGGGGATCAAGCTCAACCCCTAACTTCGCAGAAGCATATTTGGCAAATTCAGCGCTCCCGTAATCTGGGGCCAGATAGGTTTCTATAGCCTGTTCGGTTTCTACTTCCATCATCTGGAACAATTGAATTTTACAGTTGGCATCGTTCAGAATCGCTTGCCGTTTCGTATAAATCTCTTTGCGCTGGACGTCCATAACCTCATCGTAATCGAGGAGATGTTTGCGCTGTTCAAAGTGGATCTCTTCGATGCGTTTTTGACAGGCTTGAATCCGTTTCGAAATCCAGCTCCCTCCGGCGATAGGTTCCCCGGCTTGAGCGCCAAAGCGCGTGAGCACCGAAGCGACCCATTCCCCACCATACAATCTCATGAGATCATCGGTCAGCGAGACAAAAAATTGGGATGAACCGGGATCCCCCTGGCGGCCCGCACGCCCCCTGAGCTGATTGTCGATTCGTCTACTTTCGTGCCGTTCGGTTCCAATAATATGAAGACCACCGATTTCGGCCACTTTACGGCCTGCTTCGCGCATTTTTTCTTGTGCTTCGATCTCATCGACTGTTTGTTTCCAAACCTGGTCGGGAACATCGAGTCTTGAAGCATAGGTCGATTTCAGCTTAGCCCAGGCCAGATATTCAGGGTTACCGCCTAGGATAATATCGGTGCCGCGACCCGCCATGTTGGTGGCGATGGTTACAGCTCCCATCCGGCCCGCTTGGGCCACGATTTCCGATTCGCGGGTAACGTTTTCCGGCTTGGCATTGAGCAGCTCATAGCGGATACCTTTGCGTTTCAATAGCGAAGCGAGCATTTCTGATTTGGCGACATCGGTTGTCCCGATCAGGATCGGTCGCCCCGTTTTATGTACACTATCAATCTCGGTGACGATCGCATCCCATTTATCTTCTATATTCAAATAGATCAGATCGGGATTATTGATCCGCTTCATGCTGCGATTCGTCGGGATGGGAACCACTTCTAAGGTATAGATTTTCCAGAATTCCCCCGCTTCGGTCGAAGCGGTACCTGTCATACCCGAGATTTTTTTGTACAATTTGAAATAATTTTGCAATGTGATAGTGGCCAAGGTTTGATTCTCTTCCTTGATCTTCACCCCATCCGATTTGTGTTTGGCTTCAACGGCTTGGTGCAGACCATCACTCCATTGCCGGCCAAAGAGGGCACGCCCGGTAAATTCGTCGATGATAATAACTTTCCGTTCCCCTTCGTGCTCCATGACCATATAGTGCCGGTCACGCTGATACAAATGGTGTGCCTTGAGGGCATTATCGATCAGATGAGGCCATTCGGTATTCCCCATGGTAAAGAAGCTTTCGACCCCGACCAGTTCCTCGGCCAAGCGAATCCCTTTATCGGTTAAATGGCAGGTTCTCTCCTTTTCGCGAACATCGAAGTAAATCCCTTTGGGGCCAGGGCTCTTTTTTTTCTCCTCTTTCTCTTCTTCGGTTTCGACATAGGTTCCTGCGGCCATTTGTGCCATCCGTTCGGCTTGGGCACTTTTCTCCGCGGCGGTCAATTTAATAGCTACCTGATTGGCGGTTTCATACAGTTTCAGATCCCCAGAAGCTGAACCGGCTATAATCAGCGGGGTGCGCGCTTCGTCAATCAAAATATTGTCGACTTCGTCGATAACCGCAAAATTCAATTCCCGCTGTACTTGTTGGTAAAACGGGTGGAAACGGTTATCGCCATTGCGTGCTAGTTTCATATTGTCGCGCAGATAATCGAAGCCGAATTCATTACTGGTGCCGTAAGTAATATCGCAATTGTAGGCTTTCATGCGCGCTTCGCTTTCCATATCGCTTTGGATAAAACCGGCGGAAAGTCCTAGGGCGGAATAGATCGGGAGCATCCATTCACAATCGCGGCGGGCGAGATAGTCGTTGACGGTGACGACGTGAACCCCTTTGCCCGTCAGCGCATTCAGAAATGCCGGCAAAGTTGCAACGAGTGTTTTTCCTTCACCGGTCACCATTTCGGCAATGCCGCGGCGATGCAAAATAATGCCCCCGACCATCTGCACATCGTAGTGCCGCATCCCTTTTGTTCGCCGACCGGCTTCCCGCACCGCAGCGAATGCCTCGGGTAATAGATCTTCGAGGGTTTCATTGTTTTTTAACCGCTCGCGCATTTTCGTTGCCGATTCTTTCAATTCACTATCGGTCAATGCTTCCATTTTCTTTTCGAACTGATTGATGCGATCCAGTATCGATCCGGGCTTGATTTGATATGGTTGGTCGGGATTTTTCGTTGGTAGATAACCGACTTTCCGAATCTCTGCTTCTGTTGTCGAACCTAACATCCGTCCGAGAAAATGGATAAATCCATTGATCAGATTGGAGGCGCTATCTCCCAGTCGTTCTAGAAATGTTGCTTGAAAATTCATCTCGTTTGACATAATTTCTCTCTTGTTATCGTAGTCCTTACCCTTTGATCGCTTGGAAGTACTTTCTTTCTCTGTCCCTGATCGATTTTATTATTCGTTTTCAGAATCTATTTTAACTTTTCCCAAGTGACTTTATCCATTTTCACATAACACAAATGGAATCAAATCATTTTTAGGAACAAACGTAGAAATAGCTATTTTATAGAGCTATATTTCTCTGGTTCACTGTGGTTCAAAATGATTCAAATCCACTTCTGCTTCACTCGCTATTCTTGAATTTCACTCGTTTTGCTTGAATTTCACTCGTTTTGCTTGAATTTCACTTACTTTGCTTGTTTCCCGAAATCTACTATTGATAGCTTGCCTCAATACCTGGCCAGTAGGTGACCGCTATTTTAATTTATCTATTTCGGTTAGATCATCTAATTTCTAACGTCACTTTCCCATGATACCAATGATACAACGAAAGGATCTTCATGGGAAAAGATCCTCTGAGTATCTAAACTATTCTATTTTTTATCTGAATTTTTTCGATTCCGTTCGATGATTTTGAAGGTTTTATGCCAAAAGTTCGAATCGAAAATCGATCGATACCCTTGGATTTAGTCTATTTCCAACTATCTTTTGCTCTCGAAGACAGATTTTACATGGCAAAAATTCTTTTCGTTGTGAATCGTTCGGTTTCGTGTGACCTAACTTACAATGAAAAAGCGATTATTTGCCAGAGTCTAGTCTAAGAAGGATTGGAAAATAGGTCAATACAAAGGGGAAAATCCATCTAGAAATTTCACGAAAAATAAGTTTTGGTCTAAATTTTGCATGATTTTAACCCCTCTTAATTAAAATTCTCATATATTTATCGGATAGCAAAAGAAGGAATTCTCGTTCGGACAGCTTTGAGAATTCGAAATTGTCCACTGATTGGGAAGGTTGAAGGAATGGTTAAATCGCTTCGTTGTCCCTATTGTAATACTACAATTTTCCTAGAAGATAAAATATCTGAGGAAAAAAGAATGAATTGTCCACGATGCGAAGAATCGTTCCTTATTTCTAGTCAATCGATCACTCAAATTTCAGGCCAGAGCAGCTCACCTAATGAACTCTTACAGGATACACAACCCAGCGATCGATCCCCAAAAAATTCCCAATCTGGGAAAAATCGTTCTGATGATATCTTAATCGCCCAGAGTTCTTCCTATTCGGGGACGAATCCACAGACCATCAAGAATATAGATAGATCGAAATCACGATATTTCATCTGGGGAATCCCCATTATTTGTGTATTGTTGGTGATTGTTTGGCAGATAAGCACGGTTTTAGATAAACAACGTGGTACCCCATTGACAAATAATCTGGATAGCTCGGAATCTCAAAAGTTCGAATCGGTATATTCTTTATCTTATCTCCCATCAAATAGTGATACTTTTTTATTGGTTCAGTTGGGGGCATTGCGAAAATATGCCCAGGAAAATGGCGTAACTTTTGCTCAGTTAATGGCCAAAAGTGGCACACCAGAGGAGTGGTTCGCTTCCAGTGATTCATTCCTCTCCACTTCGGCACATACTCTGAATCTGCCTTCCATCGATACACTAAGTGAACTGCTCGTTTCTCTGCAATTTCAACCTATAGGAGTAGTTACGGCGATTGTTTGGGATCATCCTGAAGAGATTTTAACGAGAATGAAAAAACGAAAATATCATCAAGTTCATTTGGAAGATCAACGCCGATTATTAGAAATTCTCGATCTGCCGCTAAGTTGGTATTGGTGGCAATCAGCGGACCAAGATTGGATCGGCGGAATCAATAAAATGGATATCCAAGCTATTCCCAACAGTGCGGAAGAACGATGGAATCGCTTTGTCAACCCCTTGGCTACCCTGCATCAAAATGTGGCTATCAAATCTGCTAAAAATCCTTTCGTTGTATTGTATTTTCATGCTGAAAAGATGCAGGATATACCTCAAACCTTGCAACCCTATTTATCAAAATATTTGGGGAATAATCCCCTCAAAATCGATCTAGTTAACCGAATCTTTCGAAAGATAGCCATTCAGATAATTCCTGCGGAGACGCCGATAGTTCTCCAGGGGCAAATGTTTGATGCTATCGTGACGATGGACTTCATCCAAGAATCGGTCGCTTCGTCCATTGAAAAGAAAGTGTCAAAAAGTTTCATTGATTCTAAGAAAAATGCCAATTTTCAAATAGATCGAGTGAAATCGTTGCTAACCTTTCGTTGTCCGTGTAATACATCGACCTGGAAAATCATGATCAATATTCTCCAAAACGAACTGGACAATAACACGAGTAAATCAATTTCTAAATAAACCCACGAATAAAGAAGACCAAGCGGTAGTTAAAGTGAGTTTATTCTTGTCATATCGGCAAAAAATAATAATTTGAGAGAAGAATCTTGGGGAAAAATCTGCTCCATTTGCGTGAGAATGATAAAAATAGCAACAGGAATCGAAGCAGAAAAAATCGAATCATTATTTAGGTGAATTGAATCAAAATGGGTACAAATCGAGAAATTCGCGGTTTGGGGAATATTCCATGTGAAACGCCGGAGAACGTGCGTCAGCTCGGGGATTGCATCCGCGGGGCGCAGGCGAAAAATCTAGCGGTATTTCCCATCGGTGGGGCGAGTAAATGCCACATTGGTCATGTCCCCAAGCGACCAGGAATCGGTATTCAAACCCACGAGCTGAAACAATGTATCGAATACCCTGCGCGTGATATGACAATAACGGTTCAGTCAGGAATGACAATCCAACAGTTGAGAGAGCTTCTTCGCGCAGAGAAGCAGTTTTTACCCGTGGACTTGCCGTTTCCGGATCGATCGACCGTGGGTGGGGCTATCGCGACCAATTTTTTTGGATTACGGCGATTGGGTTACGGTACTCTGCGCGATTATGTCATCGGGATTTCTGCCATGAATGATGAAGGGGTAGAAATCAAAGGGGGGGGACGAGTAGTAAAAAATGTCGCTGGTTACGATTTGATGAAATTGTTTATCGGGTCGTACGGAACATTGGCATTCATAACACAAGTTACCTTCAAAGTGGTGCCGCTCCCAGAAGATCGTCAAGCCCTGTTGATTTCTGTTGCCGCTGCGGAATTGCCGAAAATTATGGAAGCGATTCGGCAGAGCGCAACTCGCCCACTCGCTGTGGATCTTTTTAATCAAACCGCCCTCATGAATGTGGTGAAAGATAGTTCGCTGGCAACCAAGCCGATCTTAAATGAGCAAAGTATAAAAATGCAAAACGGCTCGAATTCTCTTTGGACGCTGCTCGTCCTCTTCGAAGGGAATCGCGAAGCGGTCGCATGGCAAACGGAGCAAATCCAAAGTGAATGCAAACAGATAGTCCCCTCTTTTTACCTTATAGAGCCGGGAGATTGGCAAAAGTTGGATGAGCGACTCGCGGATGCGCCGTTGTATCCGGAGGATTCGTTGCTGATTAAGATTTCGATTTTGCCAGGAGATGTCCCCGACTTTTGCCAGCGAATGCAAGAGCTATTCCCCCTCTGTGGCATTCGCAGCCACATCTTGAACGGCATTGTCTATTTGCAGTGGTTCGCTTCAGAATTGCGAAATTCAGCGGTGAATCAATCTATTTTTGAGAAACTTCAAGCAATCCTTCAGGAGAAAAAAGGGACATTCCAGATTTTGCAATACCCTGGCGCTATGTTATCCGATGGGGGATCTCTTCAAGTAGATTCGCATAATCCCGGTTCAGCTCTTTTGCCGATTTGGGGTATTGCTTCACCCGATCGTGTTGCAGAAAGAACCATGATGAGAAAGATCAAAGATAAATTAGATACTCGAAGTGTCTATAATCCTGGTCGATTTGTCGATGGAATTTAGATTGGCGGGATAAAGCGAGTTATCTGATTGTTGACAATCGCCTAAATTAGTTTGATAATCTTGCTCGATTCAAGACTTTCATTCCAAGGAACGATTCTCGAGGTAACTCTGGAATTTAACACGAAGCAAAAATGGAATCGCGAAAAAGAGGGATGTTAACGCGGGTGATAGAACTAAGAGATTAGCGAAGCTACACGATTAGCATAGCTACACGATTAGCATAGCAACGCGATTTGTTGGTACGATCACAACTAGTAACTAGATACATATTTTTAGTAACTAGCTACAAATATTGAAAATCCATCCAGATAATCGATCTCGTTTCTAGATGCGAAAATATCCTCTTTATTTATCGTTCTCTTCAGATTCATCCTCTTCTTCATAATCTTGGTAATCCTCATCATCTGCATCCTCCCCATCGAAGTGAACGTTGCAATTCCCCTGATTGGCAAGATTCGCTTTTTGTTGTAAAGTTTCCCGAAATTGAGGAATCCATTTATACGCATTGCTGATGATCACCGGTGCATCGCGATTACTATAGGTTGCCAGAAAGCAACCTTTTTCATCGATACTTTCGGTAAGCGGGGGTAGATCGTCGTTGAGTTGTTGTTTAACAAGCTCTTCTTGAATTGCTTGCTTGATAATATCTCTTCGGCTGGGGTTATAATCCCGAATGATAATCGATAAATGTAAATTAACCGACATTGTATTCTCCTTTCGTGCGAATGGAAAAATTAGGGTATGCTTACTGATTTTAAGTTCAAGTCCATCGCCTTCTAGCAGAAGATCTACACCTGCTTGTAGATAAGATGATACATTCTCGATCGAAAAGAAAAAATTCTAAGTAGTAATAATTAAGCTAGTAACCGATCGAAGAATGTTTCTCCTGCAATGCTTATAAGAAATGATTATAGATTGGTTGCCGAAAAATTAGAATAGGAAATGGGGTTTGTGAGATATTTTAATATTGGGGGAATTCGACTAGAAATTTGTTTTTACAAACTCGACTATCCGATAATTGGTTTTAAATTTTTTAAATTCTGGAGTGGACAGAGCCGGGATCGAACCGGCGACCTAAGGATTTTCAGTCCTTCGCTCTACCTACTGAGCTATCTGTCCGAGTTATCGATTTATTAAAATATTTATGGAGAGAATATTTTGGATTTCATTCTCAATTCTTTGAGTCAATTCTCTGTATCACTTCTCTGCATCAACTCTTTGAATCCGATCTTCCAGAAAAACCAATATCTAAATTGGATAGAAGAACAACCCAAAATCCTTTTTCCATTCATTAATAAACCTATCTTAAATATACGAAATGAGAAAGAGTTGTCAATTCCTTTGGAGGGAGATTTCTGATCGATTTTCCCAGTTATTTTTCTTACATGGGAATAAATCAATTGACAATTTTATCCTCTTTGATTGTGCTATTGCCTCCTAAAACAGTTAATTTAAGCATATTTTAAGCGTATGCACCTATCGAATATACTTTAATTATAGAGATGGTAAGGATTAGCAAAGTTCGACCTTTTGGCAGATTTTTGGATTAACTTTTAGTAATAGTAGAAAAATTGTTGTTATTTTAATCAAATAAGTAGCTAATCAAAATATGCTAGCTACTCATTGGCAGGACGATCTAAAATTTGATTAACTATGAAATTAAATCCTTATTCGTTGTCAGATATAGGGGTTTGGGATAACAAATCGACAATATGGGAGTAATTTATATAATAATCCGAAAACCTTGAAAATGAGGACCACAGGATAGTGCCCTCCTGATAGGAACACTTGGAGAATTGAACCCCATGGCAGTGAATTTGCCGCCACAATACCATGATGCCGAAGAAGAGTATCGACGCGCGAAAAACAAGCAAGAGAAACTTGCTGCACTGAAGAAAATGTGGGTAATTTTACCTAAACATAAAGCCAGTGAAAAAGTCCAAGCTCAGCTAAAGTCGAAAATTGCTGAACTCAGCGATGAAATCGAGCACCAACAAGCGATCGCTAGCAAATCGGTCTCCAGCTATAAAATACCGAAGCAGGGGATCGGCCAATATTTATTGCTCGGTGGTCCCAATAGCGGCAAATCGCGGTTGCTTTCGCGTTTAACGCGGGCAACCCCCGAAGTGGCACCCTATCCGTTTACAACACGCCAACCGATTCCCGGTATGATGGACTGGGAAGATGTTCGCATTCAATTGATCGATCTGCCGCCAATCACTGCCGATTTCTATGAGCATTTTATTACCGATTTTAGCCGGAGTGCCGATGCCGCTTTGCTGGTGGTCGATTTAGGGGATGATGATGGTCCGTTTGCGGTAGAAGCGGTTATCGATCGTCTCAAAAAAGTACGCAGATATTTGGTAAAACAACTACCTGAAAACGAAGAAGATCCAACCATCTATCATCTAAAAACATTGATGATCGCGAATAAAATCGATGCCGAAGGGGCCAACGATCGACTGGAAATTCTGCGCGAGATGTTTACCGATTCTTTTAATATTATCCCGATTTCTGCCGAAAACGAGATCGGTTTGACAGAGTTGAAAACAACTCTATTCCAATTTCTCGATATGATTCGAATCTACGGCAAACAACCGGGAAAACCTGCGACTATGGAGGATCCGTATGCAATTCCGCATGGGGGTACTGTTCTGGATTTTGCGGAAAAAGTTCATGCCGATTTTGCCGAAACATTGAAATCCGCGCGGGTCTGGGGCCAGGGGGTATTTGATGGTCAAAGTGTTAAACGCGATCATATTCTCCACGACAAAGATATTGTGGAACTTCACGGATAGTAGAGATTTTTGCGGCCAGGGAGATGGTCGCATGAGTTCATTCGCCTTCGATGATCTGCAATATTAGATATCAGCAATAGTCGATATCAGCAATAGATGGATATAGGAAAAAGGACCATGGCCACCGATCTGATAGAAACTCCGCCTCCAACAAAGGCTTATATTGTCCGCCATGGATCGATACGTTATCTGGGGGAATTTCAAGCCCCCGAGGATCTTCTATTGAATCGTTTCGATTCTGTCGTGATTCAGAGCGAACGGGGCACGGAAATTGGCCAGGTTTTGACCCACTCTCATCCTCAAGCGATTAAACAGATTCCCAACGCGACCACGGGGACGATTCTCCGC
>JAKBAI010000022.1 GCA_021809185.1 Planctomycetota bacterium | reverse complement strand
TTTAACGGATTGGGCCATTTGGGCAGGGACATGCGAATCCGATCCTAAGCGTACCGGTCGGCGAAGTCTATTTCTTCGCAGTTCACAACGTTACGATTGGGAAGTGGATACTCCACCAAGAATTCTATCCGAAGATTCGATCATTTACGAATTACATGTGCGAGGATTTACTTGCCATCCTTCCGCAGGGGTTTCTGCGCCGGGAACCTTTCTTGGTTTGCAGGAGAAAATCCCTTATCTAAAATCGCTGGGTATAACCGCTGTCGAGTTATTGCCGATTCATGAATTTGATGAATGCGATTGTCCGTTTGTGAATCCAAAAACAGGAGAACGGAATCGTAATTTTTGGGGCTACAACAGTATTGCTTTTGCCGCACCAAAAAGCTCTTATGCCGCAACCGCGATCAATCATGGGCAGATTTACGAATTTCGGGATATGGTCAAAGCCTTTCACGAAGCAGGGATCGAGGTAATTCTGGATGTTGTTTTCAACCATACGGGGGAGGGGGACGATCGCGGTCGAACATTCTCTTTTCGTGGCTTAGACAATTCCATGTATTATATGCTTTCCTCTGAAGGGAAGTATCTCAATTACACCGGTTGTGGGAATACGGTCAATTGCAATCATCCGGTTGTGCGCCATCTTATTTTAACCTGTTTGCGCTTCTGGGTTGGCGATATGCACATCGATGGGTTGCGTTTTGATCTAGCGTCGATTTTGGGACGTGATCAAAATGGCAATCTCATGCTGGAACCTCCAGTAGTGGAAATGATTGCCGAAGATGGAGTCTTAGCAGATACTAAACTGATTGCAGAACCTTGGGATGCTGGTGGGGCTTATCAGGTTGGAACTTTTCCGTACGGGCGGCGCTGGAGCGAATGGAATGGCCGTTACCGAGATGATATGCGCCGATTCTGGAAAGGAGACAACGGTCAGATTGAAGCTTTCACCCGAAGGATCTGTGGCAGTGCCGATCTATATGAATGGAATGGCCGCACTCCCAGACATTCGATCAATTTTATTACCTGTCACGATGGCTTCACTCTCTGGGATTTATTGTCTTATAACCAGAAACATAACGAAGCCAATGGGGAGGATAATCGCGATGGGATGAATGAAAATTACAGTTGGAATCATGGAATCGAGGGGGCAACTCGAAATTCAAAAATAATCGAAGCGCGTGTGCGCGATGCCAAAAATCTCATGGCTTCTCTTCTCATTTCCCAAGGGATACCAATGATCTTAGGCGGGGATGAGTTTTTGCGAACTCAACAGGGCAATAACAATGCCTGGTGCCAGGATAATGAACTGAGCTGGGTCGATTGGAAACTGGCAACAATCAACAAAAACTTCTTTCGATTCGTGCAAAAAATGATTGCCCTGAGAAAAGCGCATCCTGTTTTTCGAAGAAAACGATTTTTCCATGGGGCCTTTCTCATTCCTCCGGAACCTAGGAAAATTTATGACGGTCCTATCGATCCGCGAACGATCGATAGCAATGAGATCGATCTCCCCTCAACGAATCAACACCTCCATGACCACGAAAAATCTTTTGAGGGGCTTGCCGATATTCTTTGGCACGGCATCGAACCACGCCAACCCGATTTTGGCTTTCTGTCTCATGCCATCGCCATGAGCCTCGATGGCCGCTTCACTAGTCGAGAATTTGATCGAGATTACCACCCAGATAATGATTTTTATTTGGCCTTCAATGCTTGGGAAAAGCCACTCCCTTTTAAGATCCCCCCTTCGGCATCTCGCCAACCTTGGCATCTTCTCGTCGATACGGCTAAACCGACTCCTCAAGATTTTTATGAAGAAGGGGCTGGCCCGATTGTCGCTTTTGATTCTACTTATCTTGTTGCCGAGCATTCCATGATCATTTTAATTTCGGATAAAACTTGATATATTTTTTGAATTGCCTGTTCCGGAATAAGATATAATTGGAATTCTTTGAATTATATTTAGAATTTTTAGAAAGTGGGGAGGGTGGGAATCGAACCCACTTCCAAGGGTTTATGAGACCCCTGCTCGGCCATTGAGCTTCCCCCCCAATATTTCAAGTACTTGTTAATCTGATTTAGGCATTCCCTAAACTTCTCTTATAGAATCCTACTAAAAGAAACTTTTGCTCAAGAACTCACCTTAAGAACTCCCCTTAAAGACTCTCCTAAGAGATCCTTTTGAGGGACTTCTAAATAGGATAAAATTCCGGAACTCAGGTTCATTCGATGCTCAAATCAGTCAATTTTAGTTATACAAATCAATCAACTTCATTCAAGATCAGTTTTAATTATTTCAAAAGCAAAAAGCGAAATTCCTATATCCTTAATTGATCTGATTAATCAAATCCACGAGTTGCCGCAACCGACCAACATTCCGGCGATCAAAATGAAATTTAAGTCGAGGTAAATTGGCAAGATGAGGTTCGTTTGCCTCGTAAGGATGTGCTGTGGTCATGTGGAAGGTTCCGCTCACAACAATATCGCTAAATTCCTCGCGAATCCGTGCTAGAATTGTATCCGGGATTTTTCGGTTTAGCCGGAGATAAAGATCGTTATGAACGTAACGCATGGAATGAAAATGGCGATAAAAAGTAGTGATTTCCGAGACCGCTGTGGCAACAGAATCGGTGTAGCGAAACAGCGATAGATCGGCAGGAGAGATTAGTTTCCGGGCCAGCAAACGATTATGGATGAAATCGAGCATGGGATGCCAAAAATTCCCTCCTGGTTCTTCAATGAATAGAATCGGGAATAGGTGACTTTTACCTGTCTGAACGAGGGTCAACGTTTCGAACCCTTCATCTAGCGTACCAAATCCTCCAGGATAGAGAGCTACGGCATCGGTCTCTTTGACGAACAGCAATTTTCGAGTAAAGAAATATTTCAGATGCATCAGCTTGGGATCCCCTTCGATAATGGGATTGGACGTTTGTTCAAATGGTAAGAGGATGTTAATCCCAATGCTCATATCGCGACCTGCGCCAACGTGCCCTGCTTCCATTATCCCGTGCGCTGCACCCGTAATCACCATATAACCCTGAGAGGCGATTTGCCGACTGAAGTCCACCGCTGCCTGATAGCTCGCATCCTCTGGTTGCAAACGAGCTGATCCGAAAACTGTCACTTTTCGGGCGTATTGATAGGCTTTGAATACCTTGAAACAGTAGCGAAGTTCTCGTAAAGCGGTACTCAAAAGTTTTACATCCCCTCGCGAAGCATTATCTCGCTGTAGTTTATCTGCTGTCTCTTTTATCTGCATGATCCATTCTTCAATCCCTGGCACTTGTTGGGTATCATCTGCGTGGAGCTCGTGTTCGCCTGGGTGGCGATGATGATGATCTTGTGAGGAAGCTTCTTGGTTGATCATAATTAACTCTCCGTAATTCCTTTTATTTTTGTCGGTGATGCTTGAATAATATATTTGTTATCGATTCTCTTGCTGGTGCATTTACCCTATTCTACTCAGTTCATCTCATGTTCGGGAATGGAGAATAGCTGATTTTGGTCATGGTGAAAAGGGGAATAAAGAAATCATTACTCGCAAAAACAGAACGAATCTTCAAACATTTATCAAAAGGGAAAAATCGATCCACTCAGACTAAAGAATGATCAAACTACTGTGCAGCTTGATCGAATTTCACCTTCGAGGATATGTTTTCTGGGAAAGCGAAGTCAATTTTAATTGTTCACGAGTCAAAAAGCAAATTATAGAATACGGAATAACAAGGGACTTTCTTCTCTCAGCATGCCATTCGATCTGATATTCGCCTAGAAGAATAGAGATGGGTAGGATGAACCCGGTTTGATATAGGTTGTTCACAAGAACAACCTATATCTAATTTTTCGGAACTGATCTCCCAGCAGGATTCCCAAAATTAGCTATCGACCTATGAACAGTTACCTAATTCTTAACTAGCTTAGGTGGACGGGTAGAGATTTCCGTTAATAATCCAGTGGACACCAAATTTATCGGTTACCATGCCAAATTTCTCTGCCCAAAAAGTGGGAGCGAATGGCATGGTAATTGTTCCCCCTTCCGCAAGCAAATGGAATATTTTTTCTGCTTCAGATACCGTAGCTAGGTTTAGCGTTATGCTAACTCCATGAATTCCTTGATAAGGCATATGAGGCGGGGAATCGGAACCATAAAGATAGCACCCGCCAGGCAACTCGAGCTGTGCGTTGAGGACCATCTCCCCCTGTTCTTTGGGGATCTGTGCTGCCATGGGAGATTGGGATGCTTTCATCATGGATCGGATGGTGCCTCCGAGTGCTTTTTCGTAGTAGCTCATTGCTTCTGCGCAATTCCCATTAAAAGCTAGATAAGGGATCGGTTGCAGAACGGTTGTGGTCATAGTTTGTTCCTTGGGTTCTCGGTAAATAATTCGCTCAAAACGATTTAATACGACAAGCTGATTAAAAATACAAGTTCATTCCATTCTATTCTATTGTAAAGCGGGATTTTCAATGAACCGATACTTCTCAATACCGATTTCTAGATTTTTATCTAATAATTATCTTTGATATATTCTAATGGATCATTTATTCGCTTCGCTATGCGTGCGAAATTTTCCTGTTCTCGGCTCATAGAATAGTGAGGGTCTAAGTGAAGCTCTAGCAGTTTGTCTTTATTAAATACAGGAGAAGCTTAATTTTCTTATACGAAGATCCCTGTTTATTTTCATTTGTCCCGTTTCCTAGATTGATTTGGGAAGCAAATACGATATTTTTTTGAAATAATTATCTTCCCCTATTGTTTTTCTGTTGGAATTTTGATTGAGTATTTCTAAAAAGTATAATTCAAAGAGTTTGATTTAGGTGTTTTGAAAAGTATCACTCCTTATTCCTTTTATAACTGGAGATCCAAGAATGAATTATCTTATGATGGTGTGCTGTGCTGCACTCTCCGCAATTTTGGGTACCCCCTTTCTTCAGTCTGTTCCCCTCTCAGGCCAAACTCCGGATGGCAAACAGTTAAGCCAACAAGAGTTGGTACAAATGTTGGATAACATGGGTCTGGAACCGAAAAAAATTAATGATTTCGTAGCGACCATTCTGTGGCATGGGGACCAATTAAATATTTCCATGACCTGTTCGGTCATGGAAAATGGGGATTATATTGAATTGATAGCGGTACTTAGAACCATCGATAATCCAGATACTGTTTCTGCAGAGGCATGGCGAAAAATTCTGGCAAAAAATGATAGTTTAGGGCGGTGTAATTTTCTATTTAACGAAAAACATAAAAAATTATTAATGGGTCTTAAAACTCGAAACATCCATCTGACCGCAAGTAAGCTCCGCAAAGAACTAGAAACTCTCGCTACCCAAGCTCAATCGACTCAAAATCTCTGGTTCCAAGAGAATCTCCAAATCGAAAAAAAACCTAATATTTTACTGAATCCTGGACCGTTTTCCGTTCCAGTGCCAACTAAAAAGGAGAAGTCTTTTACAATCGAAGGTAAATGGAGTATGTACAGTGGGGTTGAAGATGGGCTTGAACAAACGTACTCGACGGAAAAAACGATCGGCGTTATTTTCACTTTTGCTGGGGAAGGAATGAAAGCGGAACAGGATAGTAAACTTCTTTATGAACAAAAATATAAAATCGATAATAAAAACTCCCCTTCTACTATCGATCTATTTGATGACAAAGGAAATATGAAATATGCCCTGGTTCGAGTTACGAATGAAGATGAATTCTCTATTTGTTTCCCACCTCCAGAACAACCAACGATTCGTCCCAAAGAATTTAAATCGACCGCCGAAAATAAACAAAGGATCTTGCGTTTTCGTCGTGTCAAATAGTGTTTGATTTGTAAAGAATTTTCCTTATTCGAATTGATCTGCCTTTTTCTTCAAGCTGTTCAAAGACTTTTTAGAAAGATGTTCACCAGAAATTGATTGGATGAGTAAGTTCTATCGCAAAACGTTCTCGAATTGAGATAGTTTCCGATTGCCGGTTAATCATAATGAAAAAAAGCGGGTTAAACAGAAAAAATCGGGAGCAAGTAAAGGGGTTGAATTCAGAAATGCTACTGTTGCTCCCTAATCATATATAACGATGGTTTTATTTCAATTGCTTTATATTAATCAGAGCTGCCAACTGCTTCCATAGCCTCCGCTCGAGTTTTGTAAATGGCCCAGATGGTATCCAGAGCGGTTTGCCGTAATAGTTCGCGAATACGGTCGTTTACTCCGGCCAGAACCAATTCGTTCCCGCTCTTTTTAAGAATCAAATGGCAACGCAAAAGAAAGGCAATAAATTCGGAACCAAAAAATCGAACCTGGGATAGATCCACAATTAGATTGCTAATGGCAGCACTTTTCAGAGATGATAATGCAATCTGAGCCGCGGGTTCTATTAAATTTGGTGGTAAATTCTCGATTTCCGAAGAGGGAAACATGATTATTACATCCCCTACTCGAGTTAATTGAATGTAGTCCTTCTGGTTTGAATTGACGACTTCTGGTGCCATGAATCTCTCCTTCTCTCATTTTCTATCTCTTATTTCAATGTTATGCTTGCTATTTCTATTTTCTTGCTGGGGCTGATTCGGTCTTAATTATTCCATCCACCTGAACACCCATAATTTTTAGTTTTGATGTACCATTTATTATTTATGTACCGATATTGGTCAGCTGGTTTGTTCTCTTGGAGACAAACCAGCTGAAACTTGTTCTTGCTTTTCCTGAATTTCTACATTCAAGCTTTGATGCTTTGAATTTTGCTTAAGATTTCCTTTATTTCTGATTTAATTCATTGAATTCGTGAACGAGGTTGTTTTACTGACTATGAGAATCTCATTTGAGGATAGACGAGCAAATGCTATACCTGTTTGGGTTCAATCTCATAAATTCTGATTCTCGAATTGGCTATATAACTATATACTCATAGTGGTGTTCCTGTAGTCTTCTTGTGGCTTTCTCAAAATTATTCTGTGATAATTTTGCTGTTATTCTGTGTACAAACCGATTGTTTAGGCTTTAGCTCTATCTTTATTTTAGCCAGGTATAAAAAAATTCTATAAATAATACGAATTTTTTTATACCAAAGATCATTTATAAGGCTCGATCATAATCAAAAGAATTAAACGAAAATTATTCAATTTTTGCTCGACGATCGGATTTTCAAAGAATAGGTTAAAAGAATCCTTCGCTATTCTCTCCAAGAGGCTAACCAAAATAAGGCTAACGTTTAGATTAGGTGAAAACCAAAATCATCGAAATGTGAATTAGTTATGCCAAAGCTTAGCCAAAATACAAGGGTAATAACCATGAAAGAAACGGAAAGTTCTCGACGTGAATTTCTAACCAACACTTTAGTATCTACTGCGGTATCTGCAACGGCAGTTTCTGCATCAATCGCCAGTAATTTAATGACTCCATTGCCAATCGAGGCAAAAACGATTAACCCTTCTTTAACTTCGAAATCAGAGGAAATAAATATGAATGAAGAAAAGTCGAACACAGGATTACCCCAAAGACCTTTAGGTAAAACGGGTGTCAATGTCTCTATAATTTGTTTAGGAGGCTGGCATATCGGCTCGGTAAAGGATGATAATGAATCGATCAAAATTATGCACGCAGCAATTGATGAGGGAATTAATTTCTTCGACAATGCCTGGGATTATCTAGATGGCCGTTCTGAAGAATTGATGGGTAAAGCGCTAGCGGTGGAAGGCAAACGTAAAAAAGTGTTTTTGATGACCAAAAATTGCGCCCGGGATGCAAAAGGAACCAGGCAACACTTAGAAGATAGCTTGAGACGCTTAAAGACCGATGTCCTCGATTTGTGGCAGTTTCATGAAATCAATTACGATAACGACCCCGATTGGATTGTTGAAAAAGGGGCATTGGCCGAAGCTCTGAAAGCACAGAAAGAGGGGAAAGTTCGATTCATTGGTTTTACCGGTCATAAATCGCCGCATATTCATGAAATGATGCTCCCGAAGCATACTTGGGATACGGTGCAGATGCCAATCAATATCTGTGATGCATTTTATCGAAGTTTTCAAAAACAGATTGTTCCCAAGCTGAACGAAAAGAAAATTGGGGTAATTGGAATGAAAAGCCTGGGCGGTGGTAATATGGAATCGGGAGGTCGATTGGTGGCCCAGGGGGTTTGCAAGGTAGAGGAAGCGATTCGCTATGCTCTAACAGTGCCGATTAGTTCGTTGGTGGTTGGTATCGATTCAATGAAAGTATTGAAACAGGATATCGAAATTGCCCGAAACTTTAAACCGATGAGCGAAGAGGAACAGCAAGAACTTCTGAAACGGGTAAAAGCGGTTGCGGGAGATGGTCGGCATGAAATGTTCAAATCGACTCAGAATTTCGATGGTCCTTATCATCGTAAACAGCATAACTTTGAAGTCCAAGCTACTTAGCCCCCAAGCTACTTAGCCCAAGCTACTTAACACAGGGGATGAAACCATCCTGAAAGAGGAAAATTGCCTGTTTTAAGGTGGTTTTATTCATTAGCCACAGAGACATACAAGAAACGTCTTTTACTTGCTCGGAAAGTGAATTTCCTTGATGACTAATTCTTGATAGTCAGTTACGGAGATTCGAATTTTATTAGAATTGGGGAGATCCTATCCTCTGCAGACTTTTTCTCGTTGTTCGCTGTGGTTAAATAAATAATCTTGATTTTCAGCCAAAGAGAGTTGTTTCAAATTGAAGGGGATACATAAATTATTTTTTGAATCCCCTAAATCGGTGCTTTATCAAATCGGAAAGAGAAAGCAAATCAAAAGATCAAGTCCGAAATAAAGTCCATATTTCTGAGCAAAAGATTTACGTAGTGCATCTGGACAGAGGAAACGAAATAAAAAAGTCCTATCGTTGCAGAATCTCTTAAAGGGGATGACCGATTTTTGCCATATTTTTGTCTAAGGTTAAATCGGGTAAAAGGGATAATATTGCAGCAAATCGAAGGAATGAATGGAATCTCGATTTCAAAAGAAAATCCAATTTAAGGGATAAATCACTTTTTTCGAAATAGAATAAGAACTGATTTTAACAATAATTAACCATAAACACGAATTAAAGAAATCATCAAAAATGAATATGGAAATGATATGGTCAGGAGATGAGGATCTTGCAGCCCAATGTTTAGCGTGTGCTCAGTTAAGTCGAGAAATTTCTAATCGGCTAGGTCAATATACACGCGGGCAGAAAGATAGTTGGTTGCTCCATGCGGCAAGCTTATTGGAAAAAAATGCAGAGAAGATTTTGCAAGCGAATCAGCTCGATTTAGAGGCAGGACCGGGATACGGCTTGAGTGAAGCCAATATCGATCGATTGCGCTTGACACCATTACGACTTCGACAAGCGGTAGAGGGATTGCGGCAAATAGCGGCGTTGCCAGATCCTGTAGGGGAGATACGGGAAGGCAGCAAAAGGCCAAATGGCTTGCAGGTATTGAAACAATCGGTTCCTTTGGGAGTCATCTTATTTTTGTATGAATCGAGACCAAATGTAACGATCGACGCAGCGGGGTTGTGCTTTAAAAGTGGGAATGCAGTTATTTTGCGAGGTGGCAAAGAGGCATGGCATAGCAACCAAGCGATATTTCAAATTCTTCAACAGGCACTGATCGACTGCCAGATACCCGCGGGAGCGATTCAGATGGTGGGGACAACTCACCGGGATGCCGTGGGGCATTTGTTGCAGCTCAATAAGTGGATCGATCTGGTAATTCCAAGGGGGGGTGAAAGTTTAATCGAACGAGTAGCGCGCGAAGCGCGCATGCCGGTATTGAAGCATTATCGAGGCAATTGTCATATCTATGTGGATGCACCGATCGATCAGGATATAGCGGAAAAAATCATCATCAATAGTAAATGTCAAAGACCGGGGGTTTGCAATGCGCTGGAAAGTTTGTTAATTCATAAAGATCATGTAAAGACCTTCTTACCAAGGCTTGGCCAGGCGCTTTCGGTAAAAGGGGTTGAGATTCGCGGTTGCGCAATCACTTGTTTGCACCTTCCAGGGGCAAAAATGGCGACAGAAGATGATTTTGCAGCTGAATATCTGGAGCTAATCGTGTCGATAAGAGTAGTGAATGATTTGCAAGAAGCGATTGATCATATCAATCACTATGGTTCGCAACATACGGATGCAATCATAACCAAGGAATTGGAGAATGCGAATCGTTTTATCCAGGGGGTGGATTCGGCAGCAGTGGTAGTGAATGCCAGTACGCGATTCCATGATGGATATGAATTGGGACTAGGGGCAGAAATCGGTATTAGTACGGATAAATTTCATGCACGTGGTCCCTGTGGCTTACGCGAATTAACGACCTATAAGTATGTAGTGTTCGGAAATGGACAGATTCGCGAATAATTAAACTTCAAGCGATGGCGGAGGGGAGATGACTTTCCCCGTGGTATTAGTAACAATCTTGAGTGGCTCCTGGTTCGTCTTGCTCTGGCGCTGGTGTCAGCGCCGATGGCAGCGACGACCCGTTGCTATTTCCCCTGCGCAAAATACACATCCAATCATCCGGCAACATTTACACCTATATCGAGGCGGATGGGTTGATTTACCTGCTTCTGAGACATTATTAGAAGAGATTCAGAGTAAACTAAAGGTTCGAGATTTTGCAGCGATCGATCGATTATTACAGGGAGGTTTGGATTATGTATTACGCATCCGTGCTCTGGTGGAGATTGGCACTCCAGAAACTACAACAATTCTCGAACGGCAACTTAGCCGACAGATTGCTGCTGATCCTGCTGAACAGACCTGGTACTGGGTGGACGTGGCGCATGCGTTACGCACCTGTCAGCGTCAGGAATGTCTCCCGCAATTATTGTTCTGCTCGCAAATGGCGCTAACCCAGCCTTACGGCTATTGGTATGCCGCAGAAATTATTCGCTTTCCTGCTTTCGCCGATTATCTGGATTACCCGCTCACAGCTCATGGGCAAATCGCTTTGAAAATCTTGCAACAGGTGCTATGGGCCTTACGCAATCGCGCTATTCCCGTCGACCTACTTCAGGATATTTCATTTCGCGAGATGATTCGCCGATTGGTTTCTGCTTGTCCCGGAACGGCAGATGCTCGTGTTTCGCGTGTATTTGCCGAAGTGATCCGTTCCAAACAGTTATTGTCTCTCACGATTGGAAATTCCGCAGAGTTCCATCATCAACATCAGCTGTTGCAAGAACAGTGGAACCATTATCACTTGCAAGAAGCGGAACCGATTATGCGCGAATATCTTCATGGTATTGGCGACGATCTGGTCCGATTACTGCCTTTTGTGACCAATGAAGAACAGGAAGAGATTCTCCAAGCTCTAATCGATCTGCGCGCCGATGTTGCTAGTACAATTTTACCTCTCTTACACGACCAGCAGTTTTGCCACCGACTGCCAGCACTTACTCTATTGACCTGGTCGCGCGACCCTGCTGCGGGGCAATATCTCCGTGCCCGCGGTCAGCAAATTCGCCAGCAGCTTACTGCTCGACCGTGGTTCGCTAATTCGGTTTATTCTTTACAAGAATCGCATCAAATTGAAGAGCTTACCGTTATCCTTGCTGCTCTGCGGGCTTTCCCGGATCTCGAGACCGAACGCTTGTTACTCGAATGCAGCCGATCGAATTTACAAGTGATCCGAGAAATGGCTTTAGCAGGTTTTGGCTGGTGGGAACCGATTCAGCGTTCGGAAGTATTGAATGTTCTCCATGTGTCGCGTCAGCTCGGTGCTCCTAGCAGTAGGATGATCACTCTCGGTGCTTTGGCTCGATTGGGTGAAGTTCAGGCTCTGAATCTAATTCGTGAAGGACTTTTTTCCAATATTTCCGAAAATGTTCATGCCATGATCGATCTGATCGCTAAGGGGGGGATTACCTGGATGTGGCCAGAACTCGATCAGCTTGTGGATTCTACCAGTGATCCCACTATATTATTACATGCACAAGATGCGATTTTTCATCTGAGAGAACAGGTTCTTGGTCCTTTGAATTGATCGGCAAATGCTTCGATTCGTTCCTATTCAATACCAAGATTTGATAGGAGATCGGTAATCGATAGAACAACTAGCAATCTCGCTTTATTTCTCCTTTAAGAGATCTTCGTTAGGGAAAAAGGTGTTTAATAGAGAGTAAGATGGGAAAGAAGTTGAAATGGGTGACCAATCTGGTGCTCTTGCTTTTAGTGACGAGCTGTCGCCTCGGTCCGCAATTGCCTTATCAAAATGATGCCTTGTTAATGGAAAAGCCTGTCAAACCAAGCTCTACGGTTCAAGAAAATTCGGAAACATCTATTCAACAATATCCCGCAAAAAATCCTGATCAGGAACCGGTTGAGCCGTTGCCGCCACGAGTAAATTCCACGAAAGGCATCGACTTCTCCGCGGTTAATTCCCCGACTGACTTTTCCAAAACCCCTACCTGGGAAGAGATGAAATCACCTCCAGGACCGCATCTTATCGGAGAAGTGGGAGTATTTTTACCTACGGGTATTGTCTCTCACTAAACTCATGATAGGAAACGATCAAAATGCCATATCGACCGATTTTAGCCACTTTAGGTTATGTCATTTCCGCTGATACCGAAAAGGTATTGATGATCCATCGCAATAAGCGCGCGGGCGAGCTGCATTTTGGCAAGTATAACGGTCTGGGTGGCAAAATGGAAGTGAATGAAGATATTTTTAGCTGTATGTGCCGGGAAATCCAAGAAGAGGCGGGGATCGAGTGCGAAAAACTTCGGCTCCGGGGCACCATAAGTTGGCCAGGTTTTGGTAAAAATGGCGAGGATTGGTTTGCTTTTATCTTTTTAATAACACAATGGTCTGGTCAGGTGAAGACCGATAACTCCGAAGGGTCTTTAGAGTGGATCCCCATATCGCAATTAGGATCGCTCCCGCTGTGGGACGGGGATCGCCATTTTTTACCACTGGTTTTTGCCGCTGATGAAACGATTTTTCATGGGGTAATGCCATATGCTCAAGGCAAACCGCAAAGCTGGAATTATCGAGTCCAGTAGTCGACCCACAACGAGCTGCAACAAATTCATTAACCCTGAGAACATTATATCGTGTCAATGGAAAAGGCGAGCGGGGGGGACTCTCCGATTAGGTAATCGCCCGAAGTGCGGGGATATAGTTATTGCCCGGCGCGAACGCGGGAAAGAAGCAGAGGACTCACGTCCCCCGCTCGCCTTGACTCTGGGATGTACCCGGCCAGAACGGGGAGTCTAACACCTCTAATTCTTATTTCCGATCTATCCTTGACGAGGATTGGAGAGACTTCGATTAATTTTTGTTTTCGCGAGGAAAACTAAAAGTGGTGCAATAGATATTTTTTTTGGCCAAAACTTCTTTTAGTTTTGATTGAAGTTCATCTATCGGATCCATGATCTTGATGGTTTTTCCACCAGCGCTTCGCTTCGTTTCGCCATTCGTTGAAAGAGGTTGAAAGTTAACAAACCTTTGCGGATAGGAATCCTTTGTGATCTTATCTTGTTTAGGAAGAGTTTTGAACCAATTGGCAACCGGTTCGTCCTGAGGAATCGGCTCATCTCTAAGGATAAGTAGAATAGTCTCCATACCTGAATCGTCCCCCTGCAATTCATCCACACTAGCTATATCTTCTGGATACTCGAGCTGTTCAATCTTTTTCTCTTTGCTAAAATCGCGTGAATCCCATTTACCAAATTCCCAAGGATAAACTGGGGTTACCTGGCTATCGCTGCCGACCCAGAATAAATACGCATAAGCAGGGCGATTGGTTTTGATGGAAATATGAAAACGATCTGTATTGTGTAAGGGTAAAAGAAGGGGGTGGTTCAAAGCATATTCGGTAAATTTCCCAGGTTCGTTTCTGTTTTGTTTCCAAAAACGAACATCGATGGTTCCCGTTAGTTCCGTAAGTTCTTTACTTTTTTCCGTAAGTTCTTTACTTTTTGTCGATGGGGAGTGATTAAGGGGAAAAATTAGAAAAAGACTCCCTAGCAAAAGACAGCCAATTAAAGTAAATATCCAGACCCGAGATCGAGACTTTTTAAGATTCGGTTGCTTCGATTCAGGATTCGGTTGCTTCGATACGGGTGACACGATGGATACGGATGAAATGTTTAAGGATGGACTTTCCACTGGTTTTTCGAGCTGTTGAAGACGCTGAATAACTTCCTGAGCGCTTTGGGGCCGGTCGTCCGGTTTTTTCTTGAGTAATTGTAAAATAAGTTCGTTGAGGTTTTCGGGGATTTCCTGATTCAGCTCACGCGGGGGTTTAGCTTCATCATAACCGATGGAGTGGAGGAGTGCCATCAATTTATTATTCTGAAACGGGACTTGGCCGGTAGCCATTTCATACATGACCACTCCCAGAGAATATAAATCACTCCGCGCATCGATCTCGGAACCGTTTGCTTGTTCTGGGGACATATAAGAGGGGGTGCCAACAAAAGTACCCGCAACCGTTTGATTTTCAATTTCCTCATTGTTTTCAGGGTTTTCATCTTTATGGTGATAGTGTTTAACCAAGCCGAAATCTAAAATCTTAATCCGCTGATTATTATGATAATCCAGCCAAAGATTCCCTGGTTTAATATCCCGATGGACTAACTTATTTTCATGAGCTTTTTGCAAACCCAGCGCAATTTCTCGGCTTATCTTTAATAGGTCATGAGTTTTTAATGGTGCATTTTTTTTCAAATAAGTTGCTAAATTCTCCCCTTCTAATAATGGCATGGTAAAAAAGAGGCATTCTTCATGTTCATCAATATCATGAATTGGAACAATATGATCATCGGTTAAATTGGCTTGTGCTCTAATTTCTTTTTCAAATCTTTTAACTAATTTCGCATCTTCCATCCATTTTGACAACATGATCTTCAACGCCAGTTTTCGATCGCTACGAGGTTCCTTTACTTCATAAACAACTCCCATTCCCCCTTTTCCTAATTCTCGAACAATAGTGTATTTCCCAATTTTGGAGAATTCGCCCGAATTTTCAGAGGAATTCGGTGAGGTGCTAGAGATTTTTGTGGGATTGTTGTTTCCGTTCAGCGGGGTATTTCCGGCAATTGGCATAATTTCGGAATCTTTGCTGAAATTGGATGGGAGAGAAGAATTATTTTCGGATGGATTAAAGCGAACATCGCTGAGCGTCCCTGAAGTAAACTCTGATGGGGTTTGGTTGCCTGGCACATTGGAATTCATAATTCCGTTGCTCGTTGAATCGCTCAGTTTGGTTGGGGATAGGGATGGTGTATCTTCAAAAGTTTGAACGGTTGTTTTGTTAAAATGATTGTTGGAGCCATTATTTGAATTATCCTGCTGGGACGATAGGTCGGTTGCTGAGGATCCTAAAGATCCATTACCAGCAGATGAGGAACTCATGGAAGATTCCTGAGAAGGAGTTGTATGGGACACGAATATTTTATTTGCTTCTTGAGGAGTGTTTGAATTCAAAGGATTCTTATTCGAATTTTCGTTCATGGAGAATCTCTAAATAACTAATTTTGAATGATTTTAATTATTAAATTATTTTACTAACCTGCGCTCGGCAAAGTCAAGTAAAAGCATTAATTTTATTATGTTTCTTATTTGGAAATGTAAATCATTTGATTAACGAGCTAAGTTTGCATTCTTAGAGCCGAATACTGTGCCAATTGACAAAGCGAGCGAGGGGTGTAACCCCCTCCTGATTGGGTGATCGCCTGAGAGTACGAGGATATATTTATTGCCCGGTGAAAGTGAGAAAGAATCTGGGGACTCACGTCTCCCGCTCGCCTTGACTCGGTGATGTGCCCGGCCAGAGAGAGGTGTAAATTCCCTGATTCTTACTCTTCGTATTTCTTTGAACCGTGTTCTAAGTTCTGTTGATATGTTTGGAAGAATTCCAGATCAGCGCGATTTTTAATTTCGTATTTATAATCCCGAATATCAATCTCCGGGCTAATTCGCTGCCAATAATCATGCCTAAAATCATCCCTGCGGACATCGATATTGCCATGGAGAGCAATGAGATATTGTTTCCGTTGAAAATCTTTTCTAAAAACGGTAGCGGTAACAGCAGCTGGGAGTATTGTCCCCCCAAGATCATCCCCGCAATCATCCCTACATTCCCACCCGTAAACATCGCTAGGAAACAGTAAGGGAGTTCGGAATGCTTACGTCGTTGAAAAAGCCACATTGCTAAATTACCGCAAATCGACATGCCCAACCACATGCCCGACCAAAAATGATCTAACTTCCAGATCGATTCCAGACAGCAACAACAGCTCGAGTCTGGTGCAATCAGGCGATCCCCCCACCACCCAAAATACATGCCCCAGTTCCCCCAAGCAAACATGGCAATACTCATATCCAACCAATGCGGCAGTGATTCCCAACAAAACCATAGCACGAGAATGGCGAAACTGAGACATAACCCACCCGCGAATATCCATGGAATAGCGGATCGTTCTATCTCGGCGATAGCGACTACCGGGATCATTTGCGTTATAATTCCTAGCCATAGTAAGAGAGCAGACCACAATAGATGAGGCCGTTCGCGGGCAGTTTGCATACTCCTTCTGAGTTGGCTAGAGAACCAGTTTTCCCTTTTTGAAGAAGGCGGATTTTTCCTTGAAAGAAGAGAGAAAATCCGACTTGCCCAACAAGGAAGATGAAAAAAGCGAGAACCGGAATGATTTTTAGAACTGGAGCAATGACCAGACGAATCGCTTGGCTCCGTTGGGACTCCGATTGTCACGGAAGACCAGATTAATAGTAAACTGGAGACGATCATAAGTAACGCGGCAACGATGGGGTGAAGAAAGCCCATCGCGGCGAGAGTGATGCCTGTAATATTATAGAGCAATGCGCGGAGAATATTGCGCTGAATCAATCGCTGAGAGGTTCGGGCCATTTCAATCGCCCAAGGAACGGTGCTCAAGTCGCCATTATAAAGGGTTAGTTGGGCAGAGCCGTTCGCAAGATCGGTCCCCTCGGCCATAGCGATTGAACAATTGGCTCGAGCGAGAACGGGGGCATCATTAAGGCCGTCGCCGATCATTAAAACACAATGACCATTCTCCTGCTGCGCTTGGAGCAGATGCACCTTTTCTTCAGGGCTACATTGTGCATGGGCAGTTAGTCCTTGCAGTTCAGGAAGACGGATTTGATTGTCCCCTGTAACGATTTCTACCCCTATATCAAGTGACTTCAACCCTTCCAAAAAATAGGGGAGGGATTGCCGTGCGGTTTCTTGCAACCAGATTCGGCCACAGCAGATGCCGTTTCGAGAAAAGCCGATCTGCAATGTACCCATTTCTAATGATTCAGCCCATGGCTTTGGCGTGTTTTCTCGGCTGACCGATTCTAAAGCAATATGCGAATCGGCTAAATTTATATCTTGGCAGTTTCTTGTCGCTAAAATAGTTCGATCGGATTCGGTCAACGAATGATCGGTGTTAGGAATAAGATGATCACTAATCCAGTTCAATTGGCCGATCCGGATCGATTCTGGTTGGCCCGCGAATTCCAATTCGGCTTCAATCCCTTTTCCAGGAACCGAGCGAACCGCTACCAGTTTTAAGTTCGGGTGGTCTGTCGCAACCAGATCGGAAAAGGCCGAAGCGATGGGGTGATCGATCTGTTTTTCGATAAGGGCTAATCGATGGAACCAAGCCAATCGATCCTCTCCAGGCCGGTCGATCTGAATTTGCAGAATAGTAAAACGTTCTTCGGTAACTGTGCCGGTTTTATCCAAAAATACATGATCAACCCTAGCGAGGGCATCCAGAAACCGATTGGTATGAACTACCAATCCCCGTTCTGCAAGGCGATTGCGGGTCGACCAGAAAATGATCGGCGCGGCGAGGCCAATGGAACAGGGACAGCTCACGAGTAGAACCGATAGGGCATTGTAAAGTCCCTCGTGCCAACTCGTCGACATACTCCAGTAGGTAAAAGTTGCTACCGCAACCACAGAAATTACCGGTGTAAACCAGCGTGCGAGCTGATCCGCCAACGATTCATTTTCCGGTCCCGATTCTGAATTTTCCCTTATGAACTGCAATAATCGATCGATTCGCCGATCGCTCCCCCGGCCAGAAACACGAATCTGCAACCAGGCATCGATAGAAATCGAGCCAGCATAAACAGAGTTCCCCACTTCACGCCAGCAGGGAATCGATTCCCCCGTCAGAGCCGATTCGCTAATGAGACCATTCCCGCTTTCGATCGTACCATCGACGGCAATCGTCTCGCCAGGGTGAATGACAACTAAGTCGCCTGGGTTTAACTGCTCAACTGGGACAATCTCTTCTAGCAGGGTGGCAGAATTTCTATTTGCATCGGCGGTACTTTTGAACGAGGGTAGCAAATCATCGGAAGGCAACCCTTCCGGAGGGGATATGCTTACCCGGCGGCAAGATGATAGATGGTTGAGCCAGATTGTACTAGCCGCAAAGGCTGCTGACCGCGATTTGGCTCCGATGATCTTACCAAAAGTATAGACCACTAACAAGATCGATATCACTTCAAAATAAATCGGGCCGTTTTGCGTTAATAACGCTTGCAGAGAAGCCCCTAGTGCTCCCAGCAGTGTTAAAACAAAAAGAGATTCGATGGAGAGAATGCCGCGGCGAATGTCGCGGCAGAAACCACGGAACAATGGCCCGCCTAACAGAACTAGAACTAAAAGCGTAGCTAAGCCAATACCGCTTTGTATCCATAGTTTACTTATGGGATCGGTCTGTTCCTCTAAATTGATTGCCAGACTAAAAACCATCGATTGTCCAGCGATTACCAAGCTAACACCGAAGCGAAAGGGTAACGACCAGAATTGCGAAATAAATCTTAAAACAAATTTCAAGGAGCGTGCCGGCCAGGTGAGTCTACCGATTAAAGATGGATCGCTCGAAGCTTGCTCTGAAGAGGTTGCAATTAAATTCGCATCGAGACTGATGGAGTAGCTGGTGTTAAGAGCATCGGTTCCTTTGGTGAAACCGCTGGTAATCTTCCCGATCGATTTTCCGGGTAAGCTGTTTTTTTGAGTTCTTACCGAAGCTAAGAAATATTGTTCTCTCTGCCGCTGTTCTCCCGCGCTCAGACAACCCAAACAGCAATATTCCCCAATAGGCTGGCCTGGCCAACATCGCCCCTGATAGCGAGCAGAGGATTTCCCACGCAAAGGGTTAGAACAAAAGGAACAGCGATTTACTATTGGTTGAATCATCGAAATTATCAGTTCAGCAGTGGAGACTTTCAGGGAAGCGAACTCCCAGTTGAGTTTCTTTTTTGAATCTCATTTTTGAGTCGCACTTTTAAGGTTATTTCGCAAATAATTCACAAGAAAGTCTCTGTAAACGATCTCTCCAATTTTAGTCTGGTTCTGCCCAGCGTTGTGCCAGAGCGATCAATCCTTGAACCGCACATTCCATCTCTTCTAAACAGGTCCATTCCAAAGGGGAATGAGGATTATGTTCTCCGGTGGAAAGATTGGGAGTAGGTAAGCCTTTGGCGGTAAGTTGGGAACCATCGGTTCCGCCGCGGACGCTCCCGATAATCGGGTTGAGGCCCAATTTTCTCAGAGCATCGGCAGCATAACGAACCGCGCGGGGTTCCTGATTCATTTTTTCGGCCATGTTGCGGTATTGTTCGGTAATCTGAATTTGAATCGAAGCTTTGGGATATTCGGCCATCAGCTCGGCAGAAATATTTCGCAACAAGGTCTCCTGATCGCGAAGTTTCTGGGTCGCGAAATCGCGCAAGAGGAATTGCATTTTCACTTCAGCGACGCCCCCTTCGATGGTATAAGGGTGAATGAAACCTGCACGCCCACTCGTGGTTTCTGGGCTTAATTCATTCTGGGGTAATTTCGATAAAAAGTAACCGCATAAGCGAATAGCATTGACCATTTTATCTTTTGCTACGGAGGGGTGAATATTCACCCCTCGAATGGTAATGCTTGCTTTATCGGCAGAAAAGGTTTCCGCCTCGATTTCCCCTGCCCCCGCACCATCCAGAGTATAGGCCGCAACGGCGCCGAGAGCGGGGATATCGACATGATCGACTCCGTGCCCGATCTCTTCATCGCAGGTGAAACAGATCCGGATCGGACCATGCGCAATCTCCGGATGGGCTAGGATCGTTCGCGTGAATTGCATAATAACTGCCACCCCAGCTTTATTATCGGCACCGAGGAGGGTTGTTCCATCCGTGGTGATCACGGTTTTATTGATGCAAGATAGCAGTTCTGGATAAAATTGCGGATCTAGAATCTTATCCGGATTCCCCGGCAATACGATAGGTTGCCCTCCGTAGGAACGATGAATTTGCGGGTGAACATCTTTACCCGAAGTCTCCGGCGAGGTATCGAGGTGGGCCAATAGAGCAATTACTGGTATCTCTCTGCTGCTTCCACTTTTCGGATCGGCGGATCCCAGATTCCCCTTACTTTCGGGGATAGTTGCGGTAACAATACCAAAGCGATTTTGCTGCACTTCGGTCAACCCAAACTCCTGCAATTCTCGCACCAAGAGCTGACCTAACTCGAGCTGACCCTTGGAACTGGGATACTGGGCGGCATTCTCATCGGCTTGGGTATCGATTCGACAATAGCGACAAAATCGATCGAGCAAATCTTCCCGATCAATATCTATAGGCGAACTTTTCATGATTCTCATTTCCATGATCTTTCTATTTCACAAATATTGATTTTTTACAAAGAATCGACAACGAAACTCTTTATTATTTCGCTTGATTTTGTTTGATTTTTGGTTGATTATTTCTCTTTTTAGGTTTTGCTAATTTCGAAGTAATAATTTTGGGGCAATGTTTTGTAATGGCACAATTATCGCAATCAGGCTTGCGCGAATGGCAGATAGCACGACCGTGAAAGATCAACCAATGATTGAAGCTAACCCAGTTCGATTCGGGAATAATGGCCATGAGATCTTTTTCTACTTTTACTGGATCCAGGTGAATACTGAATCCCAATCTTCTGCTTAATCGGCCTACATGGGTATCAACCGTAATTCCCGGAATGTCAAAGGCTTCGCCCAGAACGACATTGGCGGTCTTACGACCAACTCCTGGTAAAGCGATCAATTCTGCTAGCGATTGCGGAACTTCTCCGCCATGATTTTCGATGAGTTGCAGGCAACAACTACGGATATTTTTAGCTTTATTGCGAAAAAAACCGGTTGTTTTAATCAGTTCTTCAATTTCCTCTAGTTCAGCAGTTGCGTAGGCCTGGACATTGGGAAAGCGCTGGAAGAGGGACGGGGTTACCTGATTGACTCGTTTATCGGTACATTGAGCCGAAAGGATGGTAGCGATTAAGATTTCCAACGGGGAATTAAAGTGTAAAGCGGTTTGCGCTTTGGGATAGAGTTTCTGCAAAATCGTCATGATCCTTTTGGCCCGTTTTTTCTTTTCCGCTCCGGTTTCCATAATCGTCTTTCCCTAAGAGATTGTCCCATTATGATAAATACGATGAGAAAAGATCGGCAGTTAGGTTAATCGTTTTGTGAGATATTCTCTGAAACGCACTTCCCTGATCTCTATAGCTGATCAATGAAACTATGATGTTCCCTATTTCGATTCTATGGGACAATCTCTAAGTTCCGCACCTCATTTGTGTAAGCACTGATATTATATTTAATTACATTTAATTACATTTGTTTACATTTCGAGGACGGCGCGGAATCTCGCCTTGCCAGCTCGAACATGATCTAATGCCTGATTGATCTGTTGGACAGGGAACAGTTCGATAAGCGGTTTAACCCCTAAGCGGGCAGCGAAGTCTAGCATAGTTGCATTATTGCTAGGACTGCCGTTAATTCCTCCGGAGACCGATTTTTCCGCGAGTAACGGGAACAGCGGAAAATGGATTTCGTTTTCGGGTAAGCCACAAATCACGAGTCGGCCTTGTGGTCTTAAGGCCTGGATATAGTCTACCCAAGGAATATCTGCCGAGACGGTAGAAAGAATAAAATCAAAAGAGCCGATAGCCTTGGCCAATTCATTGGTGCCACGTGTGGCGATAAATCGGCTGGCCCCCAGCTTTTTGATTTCTGCATCTTTATCATGCGAACTGGATATAGCGGTTACCTCGCAACCCATTTTAGCCAAAAATTGTACTGCTAAGTGACCCAGTCCGCCGATCCCCACCACAGCGGTTCGCATCCACGGTCTCACCCCGAATTCATAGATGGGGGCAAATACAGTTGACCCCGCACACATCAGCGGACCCGCACTCTCCGAAGCGAGACCATCCGGGATGGGAACCGCAAACTTCCAATGACAGCGTATCTTTTCCGCAAATCCTCCATGCCGACCAGCGATGGTCGGTTGCGCTTTTATACAGAGATTCTCTTTACCGATAGTACACCAGTCGCAGCTCGAGCAGGAATTGGCATACCAACCAATTCCCACGCGCTGGCCGATTTTAATTTTTTTGCTGACACCATTACCAACAGCATCGATTGTTCCAATGACTTCATGGCCTGGTACCAGGGGATAAGAGCTAAAATGAAAATCGTTATCGATCATCGCCAAATCGCTATGGCAAATGCCGCAATGGGAAACTTTTACCTCAACCTCCTCATTCCCTAATTCGCCCACTTCGTATTCAAAAGGGGTTAAAGAACTTTTTGCTGTTAAAGCTGCGTGTGCCTTAATTTTCATCGTTTAGTTTCTCATTCATTCGTTCTTGCCAGGTAAATAGATGATTCTGGCGCCAACGGATATTAAATTATCAATCGTTTTACAGGGTAAGGTTA
This sequence comes from Planctomycetota bacterium, assembly GCA_021809185.1. Taxonomy (GTDB): domain Bacteria; phylum Planctomycetota; class Planctomycetia; order Gemmatales; family Gemmataceae; genus JAKBAI01. Next base: position 12,160 of record JAKBAI010000022.1, on the reverse strand, counting down.
TACAGATTACGTCAATTTTCAAGAGGGGTAGTGATTTTAGGGATTGAACTTTACGAAGTAAACGTGAGAAACCCGCAGAAATCTGAGTTGTTTCGATTAAGAAAACGTTAAAACTAAAGCGAATTGACAAGGCGAGCCGGGGTGTCAACTCCCTGTCCTGATTGGGTGATCGCCCGTTGTGCGGGGATTTAGTGATGGTTCGTTGACAAGGCGAGCGGGGGGTGTAAACCCCCTGATTCTAATTTCAGTCAAATCGAATGTGAAAACATTCACCAAAGCGAATTGACAAGGCGAGCGGGGGTGTTGTAACTGTCCGGCGAATGCGGGAAAGAATCAGGGGACTCACGTCCCCCGCTCGCCTTGTCTCAGAAATGGCCCGGCCAGCGAGGGGTGTAAATCCCCTGATTCTAAATTCACAACCTATCTATTAAGCAATAAGATCTTTAATGACCTTGGACGGTTCCACCCCCGTAAGTCTTTGATCCAACCCTTGATAGCGATAGGTGAATTCCTCGTGTTTAAAGCCTAAGAGTTGTAAGATCGTGGCGTGGAAATCATGGATATGAACGGGATCTTTGACGATATTATACGAAAAGTCATCGGTCTCTCCATAGATTTGTCCTGGTCTGGCACCACCGCCTGCCATCCACATGGTAAAGCAACGCGGGTGATGGTCGCGGCCATAATTCGTTTTGGAAAGACCGCCCTGGGAATAGATGGTTCGTCCAAATTCTCCCCCCCAGATAATCAAAGTAGAATCGAGCAACCCTTTGTTTTTAAGATCACTGATTAGACCAAATGTCGCTTGGTCTATATCGCGGCATTGATCGGGTAATCGCCCCTTCACATTACCATGCGTATCCCAGTTATTGAGATAAATCTGTACAAATCGGGTTCCTTTTTCAATCAGTTTTCTGGCCAAGAGAGCGGTATTGGCAAAGGTACCCGGTTTTTTGGCCGCATCGCCATAAAGCTTGAAAACCGATTCCGGTTCTTTGCTGAGATCGACAAGATCGGGTACACTGGATTGCATCCGGAATGCCATTTCGTATTGCTGAATCCGGGTATGAGTTTCTGGGTCGCCTAGCCGTTTATAGGTCAGTTCATTGAGCTGTTTCAGACCATCGAGAGTGGTCCTGCGGACATCTTTAGAAACACCGGGAGGATTATTAATAAACAAAATGGGATCGTTGGTTGTGCGGAACGAAACTCCGGCATGTTCCCCCGATAGATAACCCGAAGACCACAACCGCGCAGAAATCGCTTGGACCTGTTCGGTATTCGTTGGCTTGGCGACCAGCACGACAAAGGTGGGAAGATTTTCATTGAGGGATCCTAACCCATAAGAGACCCATGAACCGATACACGGTCGGCCCGTTACTTGATTACCGGTTTGCATATAGGTAATGGCCGGTTCATGATTAATCGCTTCGGTGTGCATGCTGCGGATGAAACACATTTGATCAACCACTTTGGCGGTGTGCGGTAATAATTCGCAAACCCACATCCCCGATTTGCCATGCTGCGCAAACTTAAACATGGAAGGGGCGATTGGGAACCGGGATTGACCAGAGGTCATGGTCGTCAACCGTTGACCGTTCCGTATCGAAGCAGGCAGTTCCTTATCGTACCAATCTTTCATTTTGGGCTTGTAGTCGTACAAGTCCATTTGGGAAGGTCCACCAACCATGTGCAAATAGATGACCTGTTTCGCTTTGGGAGGGAAGTGAGGGCCGATATGTTTGCCTGAGTGTGTGCCAGAATTCCCCCCTGGGTTATTGCTGTTCGAATTGGCATTAGCCGTAGTGCTCTTTGCCATGAGAGAGGAAAACGCTGCCCAACCAACGGCATTCGCTCCACGGGAAAAAAATTGTCTTCTTGTTTCGTATTTAACCCATTCTTCAAAAGGGTGCATGGTAATCTCCAATGATAAAGAGCGACAGGGTAATAAAAGCAATTCTTATTATTCAGCAAGAAGAGAGGAATCTCTTGAGGAATCTCTCTTCTAATGAGATTTTTGTTTATAAAATAATCTTTTGCAAAATTATTTTCTGTGAGTTATTTTCTGTGGGCTTTATGGTGTGGGCATAGCTACAAGAAACTGGCTCGAGCTTTATTTATTCAGAACTTCATCGAGATTCATCAATTCATTGGCGAGCATGGTCCAGGCCGCAAGCGTAGCAGGATCCAATTTTTCATCGGTTTTTGCTTCGCCCGTGTGGATCAATTTTTTGGCCTCTTCGGGGCGTTTCTTGTAATCATCGAGCAAAATTTGCAGAGAGTGCAGTACAATTTTCTGCTCTTCTGTCGTCCAGGATCGAGCAAGCAATCGTTTGGCGAGGAAATCGATCCGAGTTTCATCGGTCTTTCCCCCATCTTTGAGAATTTTCTCCGCAAAAACACGAGCTGCTTCAACAAATTGAGTATCATTGAGGGTGGTCAACGCTTGCAGAGGGGTATCGGTTCGTTCTCTGCGGACCGTACAGGTTTCTCGGCTAGGAGCATTGAGAATATCCATCGAAGCAGGCGGCGCTGCACGTTTCCAGAAGGTATACATGCTCCGGCGGTAAAGATTATCGCCCTTGTCGCGTTGATAATTTCTCGTGTTGCTCCCAATCATCGCCACAGCTTCCCAGACCCCATCGGGTTGATACGGTTTTACACTGGGACCACCAATTTTTTCATTGAGTAAGCCACTCACTTTCAAGGCATAATCGCGAATCATTTCGGCATCCATACGGAAACGTGGACCACGTGCCAGCAAAATATTGTTAGGATCTTTTTCTAGCAGTTCTGGAGTAGCAGAAGCGATTTGCCGGTAAGTCGATGAGGTGACGATCAGCTTAATGATATGATTCATATTCCACTTGGACTGCCGGAATTCAATCGCTAACCAATCGAGCAATTCTGGATGACTAGGTAGTTCACCCATAATTCCAAAATCTCCCGAAGATCGGACAATTCCATTACCGAAAAACTCTTGCCAGAAGCGATTTACGGTCACTCGTGCGGTTAAAGGATGTTCTGGCAAGAGCAGCCATTTTGCCAGCCCTAAACGATTATGCGGGGCATCTTTTGGAAATGGGGGCAAAACTGTAGGAGTAGTAGCGGTTACTTGATCACGGCGTTTATCGTAATCGCCGCGGAAAAGAACATAAGCTTTTGGTGGTGATTTCAATTCTTCCATAACACTGGCTACAGAACTACGTGCCCGAATCTGTTGGTCTTCCATTTTCAACTTTTCGAGTTGACTCGATAATTGGTGATAACCGGTATCGAGATTTTCGAGCCACCATTTTTGCAATCGATCTTTATCAGGAGGGGTTAACTTATCGATATTCTTATCCAAAATTTGACTGATATCGGCCAATTTACTGAGGTTGAAACACTCGTTCTGGTTCAATTCGCGGGCATAGACGCGCAGATCGCGGAAACTGGCCCCCACCAGTCTTTCTCCATTGGCCCGTTGACCAAGTGTAAACGGCACGGTTGTTTTGATGGTTTGCGTTAGGTGATCGGCTTCTACATTGAATGTCTGTTTCTCGCCATCGATATAGATATGAATGCCACTCGATTTGGCTGAACCATCGTAAGAAACAGCAATATGGGTCCATTTTTTTAGAGGAATCTTCTTATTGGAGACCACTTTCAGTGCATTATTAGGCCAGGAATTTATAATGTGCATGCCAATCTGATCCCCTTGGACCCAGAGATCCCAGCCACGATGTTCGTGACTGGGGTCCATACGAGCAATCAGAGCACCCGTACTATTCCGTTTGTCGATTTTGATCCAAGCCGAGACGGAAAATTTCTGTTCTTTTTCAAAATCGCCAAAATCTTTGATTTCAATCGGATTGCCTTTTTTGATGGTCAATGATGCATAATCTTTCTTCTCGCGGTTCCATTCGGTTCCAGCAATCAGCGGAACGGCTCGGCTTTTGCCCGCAATGTCGATTTTAATTTCTTTACTACCGATTTCCGTACAAGGGGCATAAAAGAGCATGTCTTGAGGAATACGACTTTGCAGAGCTGTTTTCGGGTTTTTGTGTAACCATTCATTGAAATCTTTGCTCGAAGCAACTTTCCGCTCTTGGATTCGCTTGTTTAGTGCGGCGACTTCCGTTTCTAATTCCGCAAAGCGCTTTCGATCTTCCGCCAGGGGAACAAAAACAATCGGCGGGGTTTTGCTGATATTGCCATCCATGGCATTTTGCGTGGTATTGTTAAAAAAAGCACTGAGCTGATAAAACTCTTTCTGACTGAGCGGATCAAATTTATGATCGTGGCAAACGGCACAGCCTGCTGTCATCCCCATAAATACGACCGAAGCGGTTTCCGTGCGATCGCGCGCATATAAAACCAGATATTCTTCGTTGATAGCGCCCCCTTCGTTCGTCGTAATATTACACCGGTTGAACCCGGTGGCAATCTGTTGATCCAAAGTTCGATTGGGCAGTAAATCGCCTGCCAACTGTTCGGTGGTAAATTGATCGAAAGGCATGTTTTTGTTGAAGGCATCGATGACCCAGTCGCGGTAGGTCCAAACTTCGCGATAATTATCGAAGTGGATCCCGTGAGTATCGGCATAACGAGCGGCATCGAGCCAGTATCGCGCACGATGTTCCCCATAATGGGGGGATTTCATCAAGTGATCGACATATTTTTCGTAGGCATCTTTTGAAGAGTCGTTGACGAAGCGCTCGACCTCTGCTGGCTCCGGAGGTAAACCGGTCAAATCGAGACTCAATCGACGTGCCAGCGTACGCCGATCGCCTTCGGGGGACGGTTTCAGATGATTCATTTCTAACTTGGCCAGAATGAATTGATCGATCGGATTGCGAACCCAATTCTGATTTTGAACTTTTGGTAACTGCGGTAATTTGGGTGCGATCAAAGACCAATGAAGCTGATATTCCGCCCCTTCTTCGATCCACCGTTTGAGTAGTTCTTTTTCTTTGGGTTTTAATGTTTTATGTGTTTTCGGGGGTGGCATTTGCTCACCGGCTTTTTCCGAAAAAATTCGCTGAATCAGCTCACTTTCTTGTACTTTTCCGGGGATAATCGCTTTTGCTTCTAGTGCAGATTTGGCCTGATCCAGTCGCAAATCGGCTTTCCGTGAAGCACTATCCGGACCGTGGCACGCAAAACAATTTTCTGCCAGAATCGGTCGAATATCTCGATTATATTGCACCTTGTCCTTGGCTATTGCGGTTGAATGATTCCACAACCAACCAGAAAAACTTATCATTAGTATTGTTATTGAAGAGAAATAACGCATATCGTCTCCTGTGTCTTGTAATCTACATCAACTAACTTATTTTAATTAGAATTCTCATCCATTTACTCGGTTTGACGAGAATCCCTTAAACTTAAATTTTATTTTGCAATTCATTTCGATCGGTTTCTATTTGCCTGATTCCATTCTAACCAAACTCGAATCCGATTGGGCGATTGATTTTTCCTATGATCTCGACTTAAGAATTATTCTTCCATCATCTTTAACATCAAAGATCGTTTCCAGTACTTTAACCCAGAGGATAAATGACGAGTCATCGCTTTTTTAGCTAACTTAGGGCGATTGGCCAATAACTCGCGTAGAATAGTCAAATGCTCCTCGGCTTCCTGAATTAATCGAGAATCATCTAAATGCAACTGATCGTATTCCCAAGCAATATCCCGAACCACTCGGAATAAAATAGTCAATCGTTGAATCTCTTTACTCATGATCTGATTGCCACAATAAGTGATAACCAGATCATGCAACTTCGAATCGAGCTGACGCGCTCGGCGAATCCGTTTTGCTAGCGATTGTTTGTTCTTGCTTACTCGCTTCTCTATTCCTTCCGGATTATTGGCAGAGCAATTCGATGAAAGATCCATTTTTATCTTGGTATAGTCCCTCGTTCCCTCTTTTTCTTCTATTATTTCTTCTCCAATTAAATTTGAACGGGTCAAATCCCCATTGTCATTCACTTTCTCTGTTTGATCTGATTCGGTGTATTGTCGAATATTGGTTGCGATATCAGATAAAGTAATTGAAACAACATTCGATACGATAGGCAAATTGGGGACCGGATTTCCCAGAGCAGAGCCTTGCGGAGGCAAAATGCTTCGGGGAGGAGTCGATAACCAAGCTTGATTGTTCCTATCTTTCTTGGAACTATTTGCCCTATCGAACTTTTCGTTTGCATTTGGGTCGGTTTGCGGTAATAACTTTTCTGTCCCTAGCCGTTCTTTTTTAGAGACTTTGTCCTGCAAATTGTGGGAGTAATCAAGTGATTTTTCAACTTCTTGAATTAATTTGACTAGAAAGTGCTGCGGAATTTTACCACACGCGAGCTGCGTCGCTGCCCCTTCTAGCAGTCTTCTCAATTGGCAAATTTCTTTAAAATCTTTTGAGGTCAATTGGCGGACAATCGCTCCCCGATTCGGTAATAGATCAATTATTCCCATGCCGCTCAATTCGATCAAGGCTTCGCGAATGGGGGTATGACTTACCTGAAATCTTTGGGACAATTCCTGAGTTACCAGATGTTTACCCCCGGATAACTTTCTATGAAAAATATCCGCAAGCAGAGTGCGTACAATGGTTTGTCGCAAACTTTCTTTGGTATTGGTTTTGCCATCCGAATTTTCAGGAGAGAAAGCAGATTTATTACTCATCTTTCTCTTTGGAACTTCTCGCATTCATGCACTCAAATTTAGGCGAACTCATGGAAAGAACTTAAGCGAATTCCTTTAAACCATTTATCTGATTTTCATTCGTGTGAAGTTCATTGACAAATTCTATATAAGAATTTTGTGAGCTATAATACCTCTTTTAACTGAACATCTTTTTCAACGGAACTTTTATGGTAGGGCATGTCTGCTTCATAAATAATTTAGATTGGTTTCAGCTTGTGGGTGGGTTGTGGGCGGGTGATAAATTAATTATAATTTAAGTTAGAATAACAAGTATACTTCAAACTAAGCTAAAAAAGTATTTCTATTCTATTGGTTAAGAACTTTAGAGATTGAAAATTCTCTTTTTTAGCAATTCTAAAAACAAAAGTTCTTAATAATAAAGTTCTTAATAATTTTGAGGGAATCAGATTTCGGTCAATTCTGGACTATTCGAAACCTTAACCTATTTTAATAAGTTGGTTAGGTCAAATCAATACTTTCTGGAGAAATTTTTCAAGATTCTATAGAATCGATCATTCCGGAAACTGGAAAATGAAGTTCAAACTCGAATAATATTCTTATTTTGGTTACTATTTGCCTGGATAGTTTGCTCCCTGCGATGATGGATATAATGGATTTAGTATTTGTGGAACTCTGTTATTTTATGGCGGAATAATTGAATTTGTTAGATTGGATCGATAAAAATAAATCGGGTCAACTAATCGTATCTTCTGGGAAAGGCCAGGACATCAGCTATTTATGTATCTCATCGCCAATGAAATTCCGCGCAGCAGATTTTCGATCTGTTTCCATTTTCTTAAATTACCTGTTCGCATCGAGCCATCTTTTCTCTATTACACGAGTTTAGTTGGTTTACTGATCTTATTCCAAGCGGGATTATTTAAAAATCAAAAGGTATTTCTTTTTGGTCTAAGTTTTCTCATAGGTTATTGGATAACGATTTTTGTCCATGAATTGGGACATGCTCTTCTCATGAAATGGTTCAAATGTAATCCGATCATTATTCTTCATACCTTTTCTGGCAACACCATTCCGGATGAATTGCCAGGTCAACCCTGGAAAGTTTGTTTGATTTATCTAGGTGGCTCATTGATAGGTTTTTCATTTGCATTGATTATCGAATCGTTGCTGAGAACAATCGGCATAAACCAAAGTCTATTTATCATTCAGATCATGATATCTACAGTACTAATTTCCTTTGTTTGGAATACGATTAGTCTATTACCTATTCTCCCCTTCGATGGTGGACATATTTTGAATGCGTTTTTGATGTATTTTTCTAGGAAAAAAAGTTTATTATACACTCTGGCTTTTTCATTTGTTGTTTGGTTAACTTATTCGATTCTCAGCATTATCTGTTTATTTCATCTTAATCCAGATCTGGAAGAGCTATTGCAGCGGACGATAATTCCTTTTGGTTGGTGGAGTACATTTTTGTCAATCTATTTCTCCCTAGAACAGTTTCGATTTCTGAGAGAGACAAGAAGTCGAATCAAAGAGATTGAAAAGTATGAGCGTATTTTAGCTTTCCATCAGTCTATGCTAGAGGAAGAGAGAGACGAAGACTTAAACGCAGAAACAACGGGCGCAGAATCATTTTCTAATCGTGAGCATCAAAAAGAAGATCATTGAAAATAATAACGGCGAGGTAATTTTTATGAGCATTATGGATCGTCAATCGTTTTCAGATATTTATGCCAATGAACCCCCTTGGGTAATCCATCGTCCCCAGAAGGGAATTGTAGAAATCGCTGACCAGATTAGAGGCAGTATTTTGGACATTGGCTGTGGCACGGGAGATAATGCAATATTTTTTGCCAAAAGAGGCGAGCGCGTAACTGGAATCGATTTTCTTCCCGGACCGATTCAGTTGGCTAGAGAAAATGCGAAAAAAGAGGGAGTAACCATCGATTTTCGCGTAGAAGATGCTTTGCAATTAAGCACCTGGACAGAGAAATTCGATCATCTGATCGATAGTGGTTTGTTTCATGTATTTGACGATACTGATCGAATCCGATATGTCCAAGGGCTTAAGACGGTTTTGCATTCAGGCGGGAAATTAGTGCTTCTCTGTTTTTCGGTCGAAGAACCTGGAGAACAGGGACCGCGCCGAGTGAGTATCGAAGAATTAGGTAAAACTTTTGCGGTCAGCGATTGGGCCATCGAATCGATCCAAGCAGATAGGTATGAAGTAAGAGAAAACTTGAAAAATATATCGTTTAGCGAAAACGGACCCAAAGCCTGGAGATTGATTGCGAGAAGAAAATAAGAATCCTGCCAATAAATCTCCTGAAATATGCTACTTTATATGCCTAAGTTCAGGAGATTTATGTAGAGGGTACTATTCAAAAATGTCAAGTTGGGCCATTTTTCGTTTAGAAAGATTTATTTGGACGAATAATCATTAAATAACGTTGGTTCTTGCGGGATTGCTTGAAGAATTCGATTACGCCATTTGTTAGCGACGGTGGGATCGTCAGGATATTTCTGTGTTAAAAGTTCTATGAGTTGATTGGCAACCCGTTCTTCTTCCGTATGCCCTTCAAAGGCATAGCGAATCATTTCGTTAGTTGTTGAACAAGATTGATTGATCTCCATAAAAGCATTAATGGCATCCAATGGGGTAATCTGTTCATGGACGAGATCTTCCATTACGTTATTACGGAGTTGGACACGTTGATGCAAGTGGTTTGATTGATGAACAAGCTGAATATGTCGCTGGCTTTCGGCAACCAAAGTTTTTTGCCAGATAGACATACCTCCATTTCCATCTTGCCATATTTCTGTTACCCATTCCGGATAGGCATAGGACGCGCCAACCAAACAAACCGAGCTGGCCAACCAGAAATACAGTCCAAACCGAAGCGATCGCTTCAAAATCTTCAAAGAAAAACTCCTTCAGGATACAAAACAACATTTATCAACCAATCGATAAATGACTCTATAATACAGCTCGCGAATCGATAAATAAAATCCGCGCTCTGTTTAATTTCAAGTTAATTTCAAGAGGGAAAACCCTCCATTTTAGCGAGGGGGCAATCCTAGGCGGCATTGCTAAATAGTTTGCTTTAATATTCTACACAACTATTCTAGGCAATAATTTCAAATTCAGTTTTCTAGACAAAACTTTTCCAAAATATAATTTTATACATTTTTACAGTAATCGCGAAAATATTTACTGATCATCCTATAAAACCGGAGGAACCGGTTTATTGCATATCGGTTAAGGATTTTATTGGAATAATGGCTACTTACTGATTCAAAATTCAATTAAGTGAATTGAGATCAGCTCCAACAAACGGAGAGAATATCATTCCAAAAAGAGAGATTAACAAATCAAAAAGTTCACATTTAGTTCGAATTTCATTTGCTAACATTCTCTTTTAAGCAACGATCATCGGTATGAACAATAGCGGTTATGAATGCATCATTGATCTACTCGATTAAGTTATAAATCTACACTTTAACCAATTCTTCAGCAAAGTCCGCCAACTTCGATTTGGTAAACTTTTTGAATATCAATTTTCCTGGCCAATTTTTCCTAGCCAGGTTTTCCTGACCAGGTTTTCCTGGTAGTGTCGGAAAATTGAGTTATTGGTTGAATGAATTCCAATCCTAGTGAATTTCTGGACCCAATACTAGACTAGTAACTAGTGTCTTTAGGAATCAATAATTCCTTAGCATTAGATACGTGTTGTCAACAAAACCTTTGATTAATCAGAGTAATTGGTGGAGGGATATTATTCGGAGAAATCTCAGAAAAAAACGATTCTATTTTCGCAATTCCTGGCTTTCCTTATCTCGGTTTTATTGATTTTCAGGTCATTTTGAATTACTCTGAGTATGTTGTACTTCAAATTAAATTTATTTAAATTTCTAGCTTTTCTAACTATATTCCAAACTTTAGGCGTGATTCGCAATATTCAATCACAAGTATAATTTTCTTATCTACATCACTTATTGTGTCAATTTTTGCATCATTAAATGACGTTTTGATCATGCTTTTTATATCTTGGTTCCAATTTTGAGCAAATTTTAATAAACATTTTTATCTGATCATAAATACATATAAGGCATTGATGACCGATCAGAATTCTATTATTCTTTCTTATCATACCGTATCTATTGATATGAATCAATAACAGCAATTATTATGCCAATTATTTTTTCAAAAGTTTATTGATGTAAGTTGTTATCTGATAAATACTTATAACATAAAAAGATTTGATGAAATGTGATTCCTACTACTTATTTTGCACATCTTTTAGGCAATACTTGATATTTGCATCGATTGATGATAAACTTTTCACATCAGCGATTATTATTTTAGAGAATCCATTCTTGAAAATGCAAAATAATTTAAAAAAACTTTCAAAGAATATCGATTTCATTGCTTTTTGTAAATGCTTTTATCTAACTAATCCTTATCCGCTATCAATTAGTGTAATCGATGTTCTTCTTTTTCAATATCCCCCCTTCTCTCCTCCTTTTATCATGCCAAGATGGATCCTCTTTCTTGGTGTAAGTCTGATAATGCGGTTCCATTTGCTGGTTTTCCATTTATCTTCTCACCACCTCCTATTCGACTCATCTTAACACCCAGAGACCAATATCCCTTCGGTAATTCCTAGCAGATCGATTTCTTATTCTTGAAGCTAGAATTGGTATTCTTTCCGAACTTCTCTTTCTTGAATCACTCCGATTCCGTTTGCAGGTTCACCTTGACATAAAATCGGAATTCATGGTATTTTCTTTATGTTGAAATAAAGAATTGGCGGTGAACAGAAATTTAAATCGATCATAATTGTGAAATAGCTTCAGCTATTGTGAAATAGCTTCAGTGGCAACCAGTGACAAAAATATCGTTGAATGGATCGAATGCCCATCAACTGAAATATAAGCTGAAATCGATTTAGAATATAAAAGAAGTAAACAGGTAAGAAACAATTACGATTCGAGGATATTATCTGGTTGGTTCGGATAAAGATCGGGATTCTGTCTCTGAGAGTTGACTAGGTTAAAGATTAGTATGAAGTAGAATGGATTGTCTCTCCAAAAACCAATATTCTCTGAATTGAAAAATTATTCATGAAAGTTCTATGTAACGTGGATAACCTCACTGAAATAACTGGAACAGAAGCAAAAACAGGGACGAATCAAAATTCCCCTGTAGGTCAGAAGTCTGGGACTACCTCTTTATCCGCAGCATATGAGGTCCAGGTATCGGTATGTATCCCCAACTGGAATTGCCGAAATTATTTACGAAATTGTTTGATTTCCTTACGTGAAAATTTAGGTGAAACCTCGTTTGAAGTAATTGTGGTGGATAACGGTTCCAGAGATGGCGCGGTGGAGATGGTTCGCGATGAATTTCCTGAGGTAAAATTAATTCAGAATGCCAAAAATGTCGGGTTTGCCAGAGCCTCGAACCAAGCAGCGGAAGCAGCTCGGGGAAAATATCTATTCTTAGATCGGA
>JAKBAI010000237.1 GCA_021809185.1 Planctomycetota bacterium | reverse complement strand
AATCGCGAATCGAAGCGATTTTAGGAATCGGTTGGCGCATAAGACTAACCTCCGGCCCTGTTCAAGTCTCAACAGATAGTCCAAAAGAGATTTAGCTAGCCAAAACTAGCTAAATCTCTTTTTGTAGGTTCAGAATTTCGATATATCAAACAATCGAGTTTTGTCATGAAATTCGTTACCTGAATCGCAATAACAAAATCACAACGTACCACGTAGAGCCTGCTCGCGTTCAATCGCTTCAAAGAGGGCTTTGAAATTCCCTTTACCAAAACTTTTAGATCCATGTCGCTGGATGATTTCAAAAAATAGAGTAGGGCGATCTTGCACCGGTTTGGTAAAAATTTGCAACATATAGCCTTCCTCGTCACGATCAACCAGAATTCCCAATTCTGCTATGGTTTTAATATCTTCGGCGATTGTTCCAACGCGAGATTCCAATTGATCATAATAAGTTTTGGGCACACGCAAGAAAGAGACATCGTTCGCGCGCAACGAACGAACCGTAGTAATAATATCGGGTGTCAGTAAAGCAATATGCTGCACACCCGGTCCGCCGTAGAAATCGAGATATTCATCGATTTGTGATTTTCGCTTCCCTTTTGCCGGCTCATTGATTGGAAACTTGACACGGCCTGTACCATTTTGCACTACTTTAGACATAAGCGCGGAATACTCGGTAGAAATATCCTGATCATCAAAAGAGACAAGTTGGCTGAAACCCAGGATCTTTTGATAATATTGGACCCATTCGTTCATCTTTCCTTCTTCTACATTGCCAACAACATGATCGATCTCTTGCAACCCTGCCGGTTTGCGCGTGCCGGTTTGATAACGTGCGGGATCGATCGGTTTAAAGCCAGGACTAAATATCCCATGATAACGATCGCGATTGACAAAACTGTGAATCGTGTCACCATATGTTTGGATCGAAGCAAATTCGTATACTCCCTGGTCATCCTCTAGATAGGTAGGCGGGGTTATACTTATCGCCCCTTGGGTGAGGCAATGTTCGTAAGCAGCAGAGACATTCTCCACTTCCAAGGCAACATCCTTGACTCCATCTCCATGTTTGAGCAATCGCGCATAGTCGGGATGAGACGAACGCAAAGGGGAGATGAGTACAAAAGTAATATCCCCTTGGCGCAACACATAACCGGCTTCTTCGCGCATCTTGGTTTCTAATCCGGCATAGGCAACGACATCGAACCCAAAAGCATTGCGATAAAAATAAGCAGATTGCCGCGCATTCCCGACAATAAATCGCACATGATCGATCCCCCGAATATCCACCGGATCGATTATAGTCTGACTCCCCGCAATTGAATCGTTGTTGAAATTCATCTTTCTTTACCCTTTGAAACTGATCTTTTGTGACTGATCCTTTGTAAATGGTCACTCTAAACCGATCTAAAACTTTTTATAACTTTTCAATGAATTGTATCAATGATCATCCCGATTTACCACTTCATCTGATCATTTTAAGGTAAATCTCATGATCAGAGCATCAACTCAATATCTAGAGCCACTCGACTCCAAAGGAATTGGCTTCGGGACAAATGATCGACTTCCCTAAAATGGACTGACCTATGAGTTTTAGTGCAACAATTCCGTACGCTGATGAATTCGATCTTCTTCGAGTCCTTCCCAGAAAGCAGCAACCGATTCAAGAATCGCTTTGCCCCCGGTCATGAATTTTTCTCGATCGAACGATTCGCTAAAGTAACTCTCTTCCAATTCTTCCTGTGTATGGCCAGCATGCTGCGCTTCCACACGATTATGCCAGGTAAAGAAAGCAAGAGGCAGATCTCTCATCCGTGTAGTTTTGATATGCATCAACCCATCTTCGAGCTGCTGCCAAAATCCCGCAGCAGCCCAATTTTCAACCGCAAAAGAGGCCCCTTCGGCTATCTGCCCATCTTCACTCCCATACAATCGCTGTAAAGCATCACAAAATTGGAGAGTCGATGGTCGACCGTGACGGCGTTTACCCAAATCGTTAAAGCCCAAACCTAATTTTTCTCCCATGCGCAGCAGCCATTCAAAGTGAGCCGCTCGGAATCGGAACAAACCGCCATCGACCGTTCCTTCTGTACTTACTAGATCGGGATCCCCTTCACGATCTTTATCGGTAATGCTTCTATTTGTATGTTCTGTGTCCTGTGCTTTATTTTCCCCATGATCGTGGGCTTTGTGGATCTCTTTACGATAAATAACCCCCAGTTCATTCATTAAAATCTGTTTGCTCGCATGGGCATGTTCCAAGCTCTCTGCATTGATCACCCGCAACAAAGCTGCAATCAAAAATTGATTGGAAAAGACCGAAAATTGCTGAATGAAAAATTTTAATTCGGCATCCGTTATGTTTCCATGCGCGAACCAGCTCGTATATCGATTATGGAGAATAATGGGGTGTTGGAGTAATTCCTCCTCGACTTGATCCAAAAATTGGCGATATTCTTCTACCTGTTCTGGGCTAATTTCACCCTTGGCTAATCGATTTTCCACACGCGAAGAAACCGATAATCGTTTGCTTGACCGAGTGATTGTCGAGACCATATCTCCTCCAAACATTTTTATTTATTGAATAATGCGAAAAATTACCAGAATAATACAGTTACTCCAAAAAAATCCCTACTTAAACCACTTTATTATTTTAGTTCGTAACTTTTGTTAAGAACCCTATAAGAATAAAGCTAATAGAAAGACCCAATAGAAAACCCCAATAGAAAGACATTAGAAATTGAGAGCAATTAAAAACATCACTCAAAAGTAGAATGAAGATGACAATTCCATCCCTTTCTTCTATTTTAACAACTATCGGTATAAGCACCAAATAAAATTATTTTCTTCCCAAAAAGAATGATTAAAATTGTCCATACAAACACAATCGCCAATATTTAGTCTTGGAGATCATGAGAAAATCCTTGATTTTTAGCCAATTATAAAAAAATGGGGGTAAGATGAAAGCTGCATATTTTGAAAAAACAGGAAGTCCAGATGTTATTCAGTATGGGGAATTACCAAAACCTGGAAGTAAAGAATCAAAATCGTCAGAAATTGGGGATTATGAAGTTCTGGTAAAAACGCGAGCTGTTTCGGTCAATCCAGTCGATACCTACATCCGCGCGGGAATAGTTGCCATGCCGTTGACCTATCCATTTATTCCCGGAGCCGATATTGCAGGTACTGTAGAGCACATCGGCAGTAAGGTGAAACGGTTTCAGATTGGGGATCGTATCTGGGGTTCGAATCAGGGTTTGCTAGGTCGGCAAGGAACTTTTGCCGAATATGCTCTGATTGGTGAAGAATTTTTGTATCCAACTCCTGAAAATGTATCGGATGAGACAGTTGCTGCCTGTGCTCTGGTGGGGATTACTGCCCATCTAGGTCTTTTTCGCTGTGCCAAGTTACAAGCAAACGAAACCGTATTCGTCAATGGGGGATCTGGTGGAGTCGGATCGATGGTTATTCAAATGGCCAAGGCGGTTGGTGCCCGTATTATTACTACCGCAGGATCCCCCGAAAAAGCAGATTTCGTCCGGTCGATCGGAGCGGATGAAGTCATTCTGTATAAAAACGCATCGATAGCCGATAAAGTTATGGCTTTTACGCAAAAAAAAGGGGTAAACGTTTGGTTTGAACCTCTGCGCGAACCCGATTTTGTTCGCAGTGTTGATCTTATCGCCCCTAATGGTCGTATGGTGATCATGGCGGGTCGGCAAGCGCGGCCCGTTTTCCCCGTAGGACCGTTTTATGTCAAAGGATTATCGCTTTATGGGTTTGCGATGTTTAATATCCCAGCTATAGAACAACAACGTTGTGCAGAAGATATGAATCACTGGTTCAGCGAAGGATTATTGCGTGCCAACATTGGCGCTCGCTTTCCACTAAGCCAAGCGGCTCAGGCACACGCCCTCCAAGAGGCCAATACACTTCAAGGGAGCGGCACTCTCCAAGGTAAAATTGTTCTCTACCCAGAATAATCGAAAATAATCAATCGGTTATTTTATTCGCCCCTTATTTTTATTTGGCTAAAACTTCCCACCGATAGGAGTTTTGGTAAGACCAAAATACTCTAGAACGATTTTGTATTATTTCACAACATGATAGAGCCAAGAATTATATTGTATCAAACCAAACAAGCAGTTGCAATTTAATAGGAAAGCAATAGTTAACCCCTTTCGATCGAGTAAAAGAGATATCCATGCCATCGAATAACCCAGAAACGAATATGAATCCAACCTATAATGCCACGACAAATAATACAGAATCGGTTCCCGCATCGACAAAAGATTCTCCCCCTTCCACTACCCCATCGAATACTGCAGACAAGAACCCAGAATCAGGACAAAGCGACCACTGCTGTTGGGTCACCAACTTATGCCGATGCCGTTTCCCGCAAGTAACTTTTCTGATCGGAACAGCGATTTATCTGGCATTGGAGTTCTGGCCTTCAACTCGATTTGAAGGATGGCTATATTCTCTGGGAAGAGTTTGTACCGTTTTCTTTACCTTGTTCTTCATCTGGATCTGGGCTTTATTTTTCAGCAAAATTCGAAAATCGAGATCGATTATTGCGGCGCTCATGGTGGTGGCATTATTTTTCCTAGGATTCGATCTAGAACTCGATGGGAACATGCTCCCGAAAGTTCGACTAAAAGAAAAAATCCAAAATCTATTAGGAATAGGGCACGATCAAGAGTTACAGCGCGAACGAAAAAAGCACAATGAAATCGATAAAGGAAGTCTCGATTTATTAGAAAGTTTAGAGGATTGGCCCGAATTTCGCGGTCGCGGACGCCAAGGAATTGTTCACGGAATCAACATTAGTACCGATTGGGAAAAACAGCCTCCCAGACTAGTTTGGAAACAGCTCATTGGCCGTGGCTATTCCGCATTTTCCGTCGTCAATCATATTCTCGTAACTCTGGAACAGCGCCGATTCGATGGGGAAGATTATGAATGTCTCGTTGCTTACGATGCTAAAACGGGGCTAGAACTCCGATTACATCGCTGGCCAGGCAAGTTTGATGAGGCTTTGGGCGGACCAGGGCCACGGTCCACTCCAACAATAGCAAATGGTAAAATTTACGCCCTGGGAGCTAAAGGCCATCTAGTTTGTCTAGATAGTAAAACTTGGAAAGAACTCTGGTCTCATGATCTTCTCGAAAACAACCAAAATTTGCAATGGGGCATGAGTGGCTCACCGCTCGTTTACCAGGATATGGTTATTGTGGCTCCAGGGGCGCAAACCCCAGAATCCGCGGGCCAAGAGATCCGTGCCTACGATTGCTTAACCGGCGAACTACGATGGCAAAGCGGAACGGCAGCAACCGCTTACTCCTCCCCGATGATTGCCAATCTTCAGGGCTGCGATCAATTATTGCTTTTTGATGCCGAGGCGATTCGTAGCTTTAATCCTAAAGATGGCAAAGAATGGTGGTCCTTTCCTTGGAAAACGATGAACGGTATTAATGTCGCTCAACCAATCCTCCTCGGTAATAATCGACTTTTTATCGGGGCAGGGTATGGCATGGGCGGGGCGATTTTGGAAATCGCTGGCCAGATCGATTCGTTTCAAGTCAATCTCGTCAATAAAACCGCTAAGACCAGTATGCGTTGCAAATTTGCCTCACCGGTTTTTTATCAAAATCATCTTTATGGTCTCAATGATGGCGTTATGGAATGCGTCGATGCCTCCACAGGTAAAAGTTGCTGGAAAGATGATCGCCGGCCTCGAAAAGGGCAGGCCTTTGGTCACGGCCAGATTCTGTTACTCGATTCCGGCTATCTACTCGTCACCAGCGAATATGGAGAACTGATTCTGGTCAAGGCTACCCCGACAGAATTTCAGGAATTAGGGCGTATTCAAGCTATTGATGGTACTAAATCTTGGAACAATCCTGCTCTCGTTGGCTCGCGAATCTTTATCAGAAATAATAATGAAATGGCCTGTTTTGAACTCAACCCAGAAAAAGATTGAATCCGCCAATCAATAATGCAATACGTTGGCGAACAAAACGATAGGTAAGTGACGTTGACTCTCCCAAGCACGTGAAATCTGTCCTACTAACTCGTAAGCTGTTCGATTTTTTGCCTGCCAGGTAACAATTCCAGATTTTGCAAAGAGGGGGAGGATAGTTTTTCAATCTGGATCGGGATGCACTTGAAAGCTGGGGTTTTCGAACTAGGATCTAGATCGCGCGGGACGAGGACATTGGCTTCAGGATAATACATTAAAGCATTCCCTTCGCGAATATCGAAGGCGCGAACAAGAATACCTCGGAGAGTGCCCGCTCGGCTACGAACCTCAACCATCTCATCGATCTCTAGCCCTAAACGATCAATATCCTTGCGATTGAGCAAAATGACATCTCGCCGATCCTGTCCTCGATAAATATCTTCTTCCTCGTAAACCACCGTGTTGAATTGCCCTTCCGAACGCACCGTCATCAATCTTAATTCGTTCGCTTCTCCTGCTAGTTTAGGTAATGGATGAACAGTGAATTGAGCTTTGCCAGAAGCTGTTGGAAACTTCGCATCATGCAGAGTACGATTCGCAATTTGAAATTCTTCATGATTTTTATCGATTTCGGCTATTGCCGAAAATCCGGGAATCGCCCGAGCGATAAACTGTCGTATATGCTGATAATTCCGCATCTCCCGCCAATCCACCCCACATTCGTTGCCCAAAACCTGTTCAGCAATCGCCGTAATAATTTCGATCTCGCTTTTAACATGCACTTGCCGCTTGGGGCCACCATCACTTAGACGAACATAATTGAACATCGATTCCTGAGTAGTTGGTTGGGGTTCTTCATCGCGAGCCAAAACAGGTAAAATCAACGTTTCGCGACCGGTCCCCCAAGCATGACCGTTATTGAGCGTTGTATTGAGATACGTAACCAGTTCCAGCTTGCCGAGTGCCCGATGAGCATAGCGAGAATCCGGATTACTGCCAAACAAATTTCCCCCTAAACAAAATGCCGCTTTGAGTTCGCCTCGCTCACTGGCATCCATACAGGCCATCGTATCATAACCGGGTGATTTGGGGAATTGACGATTCGTTATTTTTTCCAGATTTTCGATAATCTGTTGTTTTAATTGCGGCACCACCCCCATCGATCCTATCCCTTGAATATTGGAATGACCGCGTATCGGTAACATCCCTGCGCTGGGCTTACCGATCATACCACGTAGCAAAGCGAGATTGACGATCGATTGCACATTCGCAACGCCAAACTCTTGATGCGTTATCCCCATTGTCCAACCAAAAACGGCATTCTTTGCTGTCTTATACTGTTCCGCAATGGCCACGAGCTGTTCTCGACTTATTCCACTACTTTCTTCAATTTCCGACCAAGAAAGCTGCTGTAACTGTTGTCTGTATTCGGCAAATCCTTCGGTAGCTTTCTCGATAAAATGATGATCCTCTGCCCCCCATTCCAAAATCTGTTTCCCAATTCCTTGCAAGATAGCCATGTCCCCACCAATATGAGGTTGCAAATATTCATGCGCTATCCGTGAGCCAAACAATAAACTGCGTATATCGGATGGAACACTAAAGTTGATCAATCCCAATTCTTTTACAGGATTGATAACGATCACTCGGCCACCGCGTCGACGTATGTTCATAAGCGAACGCATCAATCGGGGATGATTCGAGGCAGGATTGCCACCAATCAGGAAAAATAGATCGCAATTTTCCAGATCTTCTAGGGTTATGGTTGCTGTAGAAGTCCCCAGCGACCGCGTTAGCCCAACTCCACTTGCCTGGTGACAATAATAGGAACAATTGTGAACATAATTCGTCCCGTAGATCCGAGCAAAGAGCTGCAACAAAAATGCCGCTTCGTTCGATGATCGCCCGCTTACATAAAAGAAATTTTCATTAGCCCCCGTTTGCTTGAATTGTTTGACAATTCGACCAATCGCCTCTTCCCAACTGATCGGTCGGTAATGGGTATCTCCTTTCCCCGCATAAACCGGTTCTGTTAACCGGCCACACCATTCCAACTCTCGCGGTGTCAAGGTTTTCAGTTGATCAATCGAGTATTTCTCAAAAAACTCGGGTTGAATCCCTTTTTGCATATCGGCTACCATGGCCTGGAACGACTTTTTACACACCT
>JAKBAI010000236.1 GCA_021809185.1 Planctomycetota bacterium | reverse complement strand
TGAGTAGGGATAGCAAAACGCTCATCACAGGATCAAAAGATAACACCGTTCGCATCTGGGACGTTGGCACAGCTCAACAACAGTCAGTCCTCAAAGGGCATACTGCTCCACTCACTTGTTTAATGCTGAGTAGCGATGGCAAAACCCTCATCTCCGGATCGCAGGATAACACCGCCCGTATTTGGGATGTAGCCACAGGGAAACAACGGACAGTCCTCAAAGGTCATACAGATGAAATCAGTTGTTTAACGCTGAGTAGCGATGGCCAAAAGCTCTTCACAGGATCCTACGATAATACTGCCCGCATCTGGGATGTAACTACTGGGAAACAAAGGACTCTTTTCAAGGGTCATACAGCTCCTATCACTTGTTTAACGCTGAGTAGGAATGGCAAAACTCTCATCACCGGATCAAAAGATAACACCGCCCACATCTGGGATGTGGTCTCAGGGCAACAACGGGCTACTCTCAAGGGCCATACGAATGCTATCACTTGTTTAGCACTGAGTAGCGATGGCAAAACGCTCATCACTGGGTCAGAAGATCACACTGCCCGTATCTGGGACATGGTCATTGGGCAACAACGTGCTCTCCTCAACGGACATACCGATTTGATCATGTGTTTAAAGCTGAGTAGTGATGGCAAAACCCTCTTCACTGGATCCTATGATAAAACCGTTCTCATCTGGAATGTGACCACGGGGCAACAACTTGGTCTCCTCAAGGGCCATACGAAGGCTATCACTTGTCTAACACTGAGTAGTGATGACAAAACGCTCATCACGGGATCAGCAGATAAAACTACCCGAAGTTGGGAGGTGGACTTAGGGCAACAATCTTTCGTCCTTAAAGGCCATACGGGAGCTATCACTTGTCTAACACTGAGTAGTGATGGCAAAACCCTCATCACCGGCTCCGATGATGACACCGCCCGCATCTGGGATGTCGCGACAGGGAAACAACGGGCTACTCTCAAGGGTCATACTGCTCCTATCACTTGTCTAACGCTAAGCAGCGATGGCAAAACCCTCGTCACGGGATCAGAAGATAAAACCGCCCGTATCTGGGATATGGCCACTGGGGAACAACGTGGTCTCCTCACCGGCCATATTGATTTGATCATGTGTATAATGCTGAGTAGCGATGGCAAAACCCTCGTCACCGGTTCCTATGATAACACTGCTCTCATCTGGGATATGGCTACGGGGCAACATCGTGCTCTGCTCAAGCACCATACGGGGCCTATTAGTTGTTTAACGCTGAGTAGCGATGGCAAATCCCTCTTCACCGGCTCCTATGATAAAACCGCCTGCATTTGGGATGTGGCTACTGGACAACAACGGGCAGTTCTCAAGCACCATACCGGGCCGATCAGTTGTTTAACGCTGAGTAGCGATGACAAAACCCTCTTCACCGGATCAGAAGATCACACCGCCCGCATCTGGGATGTGGCCTCAGGGAAACAACTTTCAGTCCTCAAAGGCCATTCAGATCAGATCAATTGTCTAACGCTTAGTAGCGATGGCAACACTCTCTTCACTGGTTCAGAAGATCACACCGCCCGCATCTGGGATGTGGCCTCAGGGAAACAACGATCAGTCCTGAATGGCCATACGGCTCGAATCTGGTGTTTAACGTTGAGTAGTGATAGCAAAACCCTCTTCACCGGCTCCTATGATAAAACCGCCCGCATCTGGGATGTGGCCTCAGGGCAACAACGTGCTCTGCTCAAGGGTCATATTGAGAGGATCAGTTGTTTAACGCTGAGTAGCGATGACAAAACGCTGATCACCGGCTCCTATGATAAAACCGCCCGTATCTGGGATTTGGGACCGCGAACGAAGAAATCTGTTTTGTCCGCTCGACCATACCCAAGAAATGACTGAAAACCCCCAGGCGTTCTTCTCACTTTTCGATAATCCTTCGATCTCCAATCCGTTTATCGCAATAAAAATCTCTTGATAATTATTCAGTAATTCAGGAATAAATCTTTTCCTTTATCAGAATATTCTTTACATCTTATTCTTAATTTGATTAATCGTACTCATAAAAGTATTAGAATCAATTAAACAAAATAATCCAAATTATTGTTAAGGGAAGATTTTTAAGACCAAAAAGGCCTAAAAAGTTCGAAGATAATAACAAGAATGAAAATCAATATGCCCTTGCAAAGCTTTTATATTTGGAGATTAATTAGAGTAAGAGGAATGAATTTACTATTTCGGTGACTTAAAACGTAAATGATTTCTTTTTTCGCTAAATATTTCTCCGAGCAAACTGTATAAAAATTTTATATACTAAGTTGAAAAGAGCGAAACGTTTTTGCTCGAAGAGAATTTAATAGATGTCATCATGTTTTGAAGAATCGTATCAAAAAAACATGATTCGCTTCCGCAAGAGGTGAATGTGGCAATTGGTGAAACCAGTGCTCAAATGGCCATCCGAGATCCGGATGTTCGTCTGATGTTGCGGATTCGAGAAGATGATCCCAAGGCTTTTCCGGAATTGGTAGAGCGTTATCAGAGCCGATTAGTTGGGGTGCTGCATCATCTGATTGGAAATCTTGATGAAGCCGAAGATCTGGCTCAAGAAGTTTTTTTGCGAGTCTATAAAACTCGAAAAAACTATACGCCTACAGCGAAGTTCTCGACTTGGTTGTTTACCATCGCGAATAATTTAGCATTAAATGTGCTTCGGCAAAAGAGCAGAAGGCCTAGTTTAACAATTCCCAACTCCGAGAAACAATCGGGAGAATCGTCCCCGGACTATCTGGTTCCAAGCCGAGAAGGCACCCCCTCAACCGCTTTGAAAACTGCGGAACTGAGTGATCGAATTCATGCAGCTCTGAATCAGCTCAATGATCGCCAGCGCATGGCCGTTTTACTCAATAAATTCGAAGAGATGGGTTATGCCGAAATTGCCGATGTCATGCAATTGAGTATCAAAGCGGTAAAGTCGCTATTGAGTCGAGCAAGATGCCGATTACGCGAACTTTTGCAAGATTATATCGCCCCCGATGAAAGAACTACTAGTGCCTCTTCTTCCCATTCTGCCCCTTCTTCCCATTCTTCTATGGCAGATTCTAGCGAAGATTTGGATGAAGAATCCTAGTATAAAAGTAGCCGAGATTCGAGATTTAGATGGTGCTTTTTAATCGTCTGGCTCAAAAATAGATGTTACACGATTTATCACAATAGATCATAATAATAGTTTATAAAAAAGATGATAACCGATGAATGAGAATTATTGGTGTGTTTTCATTAATTAGGAAAAATATTTCGCAGGGAAAAACCATGGCAGATAAGAATCCAAATAGTTCCAATAATGCCAAAGGGAAAGAAAATATTTCTCCAGCAAAGAGAATAGATAATCCCAGCGTGCCCTCCGAAACCCCAATTGAGAATCTAGTCGCCTATCTAGATCAGGAATTGTCTGCCGAAGAAATCGAGGAAGTAGAATTACAACTAGGTAAAAATCCGGTGTTACGCAAAGAAGTGAATTCACTCAAACAGGCTTGGGATTTACTCGATTTTCTCCCTTTACCTGAACCTTCTCCGGAGTTTGCGGCAAAGACAATCAGCCAATCTAAACACGATATGGGAGTGGAACCCCCTCATCAAGAAAATCAAGAGAAACTAACCACTTCTAAATTAACGAATTCATCCAAAACAAGTGAAGTCGCCGATTTATCTCATGCGACAAATTCTGCCGAGATACCAACTTTGGTCAACCAATATCGAAGCAGTATGGCTTTAGCTATCTACAAAAAAAACTCCTCTGCCATTATTTGGGGGGGAATCATGGTAATAGCGGTTCTTTTTGGTTGGATCATGGAACCGTTCCTCAAGTCCTATCATCATCCTCAAGATAACAGGTCTGCCGAAGCAAAAAAGCAAAACGAGGAAATCGCTTTCACAGAGAAAGATCTCCGTTTGCTCGAAAGACTGAAATACTACCGCTATATCGATGATATTGAATTTCTACAAGCACTAGCGAAACCAGAATTATTTGGTGAATAAAGATTAAACTTATGGAAACTACTCCCTACATTCCCAATCATCTAGAATCTTCCAGAACTGCTCTGTGTAAATCGAAATCTCCGTTCGAACCAATGGGGGTTTACTTATGAGAGAAAAGATCGCTTTTTATCGCCGGATTTTATTGATTTGCTTTATCGTTTTGATTACTTTAACTCTTCGAGCAGCGGATCAAGCAACTTCGACAACTCTGGGAAAACAGTATGCGTTTTTGCGTTCGCAGTATCACTATTTTCATTCTTTGAGCGAAGAGAGACAAAAACAGATCCGCGCTCTCGACGAAACTCTTGCCTCCTGGAAAGATCCGAATCGCGAAGAGGCTATCTTACGTGTCATGCAACGATACGCTATCTGGCTCGACCCTCTATCCGAAAAGGATCGACAGTCTATTCTGGATAAACCGACCTTGCCAGGGAAACTCTTAGTTATCCATGAAGTTCGCGATCGTTTATGGCTGCAATCGCTACCCAAAGCTTACCGCGATCGATATTATTCAATCAGTGATCCTGTCGAAAAAGCAAATCTAATGGTTCACTGGAAAGAACAAGAACAGATTCGCCATACCGAATTACGCTGGTATTCCAGCAATCCGCGCAAGGCAGGAGTGTATATTCGTGCCAAATCGATTTTTGATAATCCAGAGAATAAAAAACAATTTCAACAATACATAAACCATCTAGAAAAAGTTATTACAACCAAACAAGATACGAAAGATTTGAAATTAATACGGCGAGATTTAGATCAGGGACAATGGGTAGTATTAATCAATCGCGCTTGGCTATTTGCAAGAAAACATCCCTTAATACCAGATCAAATCTCCGGACCAGCACGATTTGTCGATCTGCCACCAAATGTCAAAAACTCTATTAACGAATTACAAAAGAAACATCCAAATGATCAAGCACTCAAAGATTTAAACAAAACCAATCATACCTGGCCAACATATGCTATTCACGTAAATACTGTATTACGGAAATATAAAGTTCATCTCGATCATTCTTTCGGACCCACTAAACCAGCTGAATTCTCAAAAGATGTACGCGATTTTATAACTCAGATTCTAGTTCCAAAACTCAATGCCTCCCCTGAAGGTAAAAAAGATCTACAAAGTCTACGCGCCGTTGAAGGGGAATGGCCAGAATACCCCCAAAAAATAATGGAGTTAGCAAGAAAATATAAATTATCTGTTGCGGGTGGCTGGTCGCTACCAGCTATCGAGGACTGGGAACAAATATACAATCAATTTCCGAAATGGACCCCGAAGCGAAACCGGATGAGCATGCCTCCCATGCCCAAAATCAGCAAATCTCCTTAGCAATTATTAAGTCCCCTTTCCCCAACATAGAGAGCTTCCCACTGTCCTGACTAACAAGACTCTCCTAGTTTAATCGAGGAGTTTCATATAGCAAAAAAGCAATCCTAGTTTGAATTGATGGGCTTCAAACTATTTATCCTTCTTTATTTTTCCATTTTCACTTTCTCGGCGTTCATGATCTTCTCCGCCAAGGAGTACAATAGGAGTACAATTCGATTTTACTGTAACTTAGTAGCGAATTCTATTTCGTCTCGACAAATAAAAAAAATCTGGCATATATCCATTTTGATTAAAGTTTTTTAGATTCGAATTGATTAGAAATAACGAAGAAAAAACTACCTGAAAATAAGCAAGATAATAAAGTTCCATAAGAGATAGGATCTTGGGTTTCTCACAAGTTCAAAATGGCGACACAGGGGCATCCATGAAACGGTTACCAACAACGAACCATGCATATTTTAATTTCTATCTTGTGTTCTTCACTGGTTTAATTACTGCGGGTTGGCCTATGATAGTAGCTGCCCAATCGACTAAATCATCAATACCTTCCAACAACACCTTAGGATCTCCAAACTCACCAGTCTATTCAACCACTCTACTATCGGATCCTGTCCCCCCCGCACCACCACCGATCAATAACAGTATTACCGACTCGTCGACATCATTGCCCTCCAGCAATTTGCAACAACCAATGCCTCAGCTCCCTGAAATACCCCCTTTCCCAAAAGCGGGGACGAATTCACCCAATACCAATCCATTCACTAAAGTTAGTAAATCGATCGACCTCCCAAGTACAGGAACTGCACTTATCCCTGCATCAGGAATGCCCCAATCTAATAACTCCTTGGGACAAGGTCCATCAGATTCATCGGTTACACCGAGTGGGAATCCGAACGGAAATCCGACGATAAACACTCAAAATTCGATCTCTATACCAACGAACCCAACCATGCCAAATGCTGTGCAGAATCCTACGCAGAATTCGCTCACGAATCCCTCTAGCTACTCACGAATTAATTACGGAAGCACCAATTTACCATCATCGGCAGGAAATACGCCCATCCCCTCTGCTCCGTCACCCACTCTAAATCCATCCTCAACCGATACGATTCCCGGGGGTAACTCGACCAAGTCGATTATACCAGGTAGTAATGCATTGGTACCTGAGCTGGGAGATCCAATGGCCCCAGTATCAAACTGTTCCAATTGTGATGTCGATTCGTTTCGAAACTGGGAAAATATGCGCGGTTTTCCCAGAATCTGGTGGGATATGGACTTCGCTCTGATGTTTCTGAAACCGTATTCCACTCCGCTTCTTATTCAACAATATCCCAGTAGTGCTCTCAATGGTGCCTTTAATCCCGCTTTGGCACAAACCTTATTCCCTACGGGGCAACTGAATTATGATCCGTTTTCGGGTCAACGGCAAACGATTGGAGGTTGGATAAATCAAAAGCGAGGTATCGGAATCGAATTCACTGTCCTTTCTACCTCGCAGCAAACACAGTCTCAATTTTTCCCATCGAACAATACGTTCGCCCTGGGACGCCCTTACTTTGATGTGAATGCCAATCAACCTTCGATGTTACTGCTTTCCCTACCAGGACAAGCATCGGCAAACGCCCAGATTCAATGGTCCGGTTATCTGCGCGATCTTCAGCTCGATTTACTGAAATCCGGAATTGTTGATGAATTCTGGCGCGTCGATTGGTTAGCAGGTATTCGCTATACAGAATTCAATGAAAATTTATCGATCAATACGAATGTTTACGAAAATGCTACAGCAACATTACTCGGAGCAAACGATACATTCCAAACAAGCAATCAATTTCTCGGTGGACAATTAGGCTCTCGTCTTACCATTCAATCGAATCGATGGTCAGTAAAATTAACCGGGAAATTAGCTTACGGGATCGTTCATCAAAATGTCATGATCAACGGTTTGACTATTGCAAGTTCCAATGGTTCTATTATTGGTACTGCTCCAGGAAATCTTTTAACGCAGACATCGAATATCGGTAACATCTGGCGCGATATCGATGCCCTCATTCCCGAAGTGAATCTGCGTATTAGTTATCGGGTTTGGCGAAAATTGTATCTCTCTTTAGGTTATGAGTTCATGGCGATTAGCAGTGTAGTCCGCCCCGGTGCGCAAATCGATACGGGAGTCAATCCGCAACTAATACCTTTTACAGGCCAAACCAGTATCACTGGTCCCAACCGACCTGGGATGATTCTACAAGGCAGCTCGTTTTGGGCACAGGGGGTAACTCTTGGGGCTTCATGGATGTATTAAAAATCGTTCAAAAGATGATATATCCACATCAATTGATGTGGATATAAAAATGATGTGGATGTGAAAACCTCATCAAGAAACTAATCTATATCGCCATAAATGTTCGTGTAGGAGAAGGAACTCCAACCGAATAGATTGATTAAACAATTAAAACAAGCGAAAATTTATTAAAGAGTAAAGCATTACTCTACCGTTGTTTTTTTGCCAGATTGAACGCGAATGCGATCCGCGATTTTTTGAGCGCGCGATCCATTATCGGGGATTATCCAAACCGCATAAAAACCTTCGCGAACAGCAATGAGTTCTCGATAATCTTTTGCCGTTTGCTGTGGTACATGATTTTTTTCATCTGGTCCCGGATCATCCGGTCGGTTTCTTCATCTCCTGACAGTGCCAGGCTTTTTGGACGCAGCACCTTCACTTCGCGGGGCGGGAAGAGAACATAGGCAATATAATAAACCAGGACAGAGATAATGCCGCAG
>JAKBAI010000235.1 GCA_021809185.1 Planctomycetota bacterium | reverse complement strand
AGCAGAGCAGGTGCCGCTATACTCATGCAATGGATCACCGGATTTGCTTGGACCGCATTACTCTTTTTACCCAAACTTTACCCAGAATGGTTTGACATGATTCCCACTCTGGGAGAACTCGATGGTAGCCGAGTTGCAAAACTAGGCATACTGTTGATTCTGTTTCTATCGCAGTTTCTGGTTTCTTCGGTTTTTGGTGGCACCGCTTCGATGTTATTTAGTTGCCGCTATCTAAAAGAATAAATTAAAGAATAAATAATAATTGCAGAATAAAGAAATGCAAAATGAGGATCAATAAAAACAAGAACCACCCCTCAGCGCTGTACTCCCCCCTTTTCAATTAGCAAACTGATTGACATAAGAGATTGCCCTCGATATTCCGAACCGATCGATCTTGTATTTTGATTCAAAGGGATGGTTAAGCATCTCGAGAAACAGCTCTCGATTTATTCTTTTTTGTCCAAATGGAAATTTGGTATTCTTTAAAAGTATGCAAGAATGACTCTTCTACAGAAACTCGGAATATCTGGAGAGGTATAAGATAGATTTTCGTACTAATCGCCTGCTTAAGGAATTATTCATAAGGGAAAGCCTTTAAGAGAAAACCGATCAGTCGAAAAGTTGAGCTAGCTTACAACAACTTTACTTATGTACATAATCTCTCTGCAAAAATAGAGAAATAATGAATAGACGATTTTAGAGCACGAATAGCTAGAGAATTCAAAAGATACTCGACCCGAAGGTTAATTTTATGAATTTACCAAACCCAGAAATGCACGATGCGGATATTGTAACCTTTGGGGAGGCGATGATTCGATTAACGCCTCCCCACTTTAAACGATTGCAACAAACCGATCAGTTCGATGTCGAAATTGGCGGCTCGGAATTAAACACTGCGGTTGCGTTGGCTCACTTAGGGCGGAAAGTCACTTGGGTATCCCGTTTACCGGATCACGCCATTGGCCAATTGATCGTCAATCGCGTGCGGGAAACAGGGGTGCAAACAGATCATATTTTACGTTGTGAAGGGGGTCGAGTTGGTATCTATTATCTAGAACAGGGAGCCGCTCCACGCCCTAGTAGTATCCTCTATGATCGCCAAAACTCCTCCATAGCTCAGATTCAACCAGGGATGATACCTTGGGACACTATTTTCGCCCAAGCGAAATGGTTCCATGTAACCGGAATTACACCAGCGATTAGCAAATCTTCTTTTGCCGTTACCACCGAAGCCTTACAAAAAGCGAAAGACCATGGTTTGCAAATCAGTATGGAAGTTAATTTCCGCTCAAAACTCTGGTCGTTTCAAGAAGCAGGGGATTGGCTGCGTTCCCACCTCCCTCTTGCCACGGTTTTAATTACAAATCCGGATGAATTGGAGTCATTTTTTGGGTTATCGAAAACCGATCTCGAACAATCTGCCAATCAGCTAAGAACACAATACCATCTGCGAGCTATTGCGATTACTTTGCGCGACACATTGTCGATCTGGAAGAATCGATTCTCTGCGGTTGCGTTAGATGATAGTGGATTTTATACCAGCAAAAAGTACGAAGTAGAAATCGTGGATCGGTTGGGCACTGGAGATAGTTTTGATGCCGGTTTGATTCATGGCCTTTTGAATAACTCACTCAAGCAAGGATTAGATTGGGGTGTGGCCCTTGCGGCTTATAAGCACAGCATACCAGGGGATTTATCTTGGTTTGAACCGAGTGAAATTGAAACGTTGATCCACCAAGAAGGATTGAGAATTCAACGGTAAAAAAAGAAGTATTTCCAAAAATAAAAAGT
This sequence comes from Planctomycetota bacterium, assembly GCA_021809185.1. GTDB lineage: Bacteria > Planctomycetota > Planctomycetia > Gemmatales > Gemmataceae > JAKBAI01. The sequence goes on along the minus strand of JAKBAI010000235.1, from coordinate 6,401 downwards.
AAAATTCCCATTGCCGTTATGAGAAAATCAAGTAAAGAAAATAATTAAAAACGTTAAATATCCGAAAAATCAGTAGTGCCTCTTTGAATATCATCTCGTCCATTTGAGATTTGTTATGAGCTTGAATAGAATCTTTTGGTTACGTGGTGCTGAAATAAGAGACCTGGATCGAAGAGCGGTGCAAGAATACGGTCTTCCCTCGATCGTATTAATGGAAAATGCAGGGCGCGGGTGCGCAGAATGGCTAAGAGAATTAAATCCGCAAAAAATTCCAGTAACAATCTTATGCGGTAAGGGGAATAATGGCGGAGATGGGATGGTCATCGCTCGCCATGCTCAACTATTGGGGATGGTAGTCGAGGTTTGGCTATTTGCTCGTAGTGAAAGCGAGCTCTCCCCCGATGCTGCAACTCAATTTCGCATCATTCGTAAGGCAGGCATTCCGGTTCATATGGCTTTTCAGCGCGAATTTGTTCCTCCTAATCATTGCTGGGTTGTCGATGCCCTTTTTGGGACCGGGTTGGACCGATCGCTACAATCCCCGTATCCGCAAATTATTCAAACCGTCAACCAATCACAACAGCAAGTATTAGCCGTTGATATTCCTTCGGGATTGAACAGCGATAATGGCGAAGTCCTCGGCGCTGCAATCCAGGCTCATTTCACCGCAACAATGGTTTGTCTCAAACCGGCGTTCCTCAACCCTCTCGCCAAGAAATATATAGGAGAAGTTCGCATCATTGATATTGGGGTTCCCTCTCGACTTCTCAAAGAATTCCGATCGCTACGCTTACCCGTCTAACAGTTTTTATATTAATCCCTTTGAGAGAAATTAGAATCATGGGGTTGCCCCCCCGCCCATCGCACAATCACAGAGGCAAGGCGAGCGGGGGACGTGAGTCCCCTGATTCTCCCTAGAACTCTCCACACAGTCAACGCCAACAGGCAGTTTCAACTATCACATAATCAGGAGGTTGACACCCGCTCGCTCTGTCTTGGAGGATCGACTGGTCTATCAAATTTTCATCAAGAGCTTATAATAATTTACGAGATGCCCAAATTCATTCGTTTGAAAACCGATTATTGAATGGAGACATCCCACGGAGAACGGGGAAATTTCTAAGAATTAGTCTGAAATAGAAGCACTACTAGAATTGCCCTTAATGGACTGGCGTTTTTGGCGAAATAGGAGGATGATCATGAATGCTACTGATTTTTTACAGAGTAAAAATATCGATTTAGCCCCGATATACGTCCTTCACAAGGAAGAAGATTTTCTCAAACGAAGAGTGATCGATAAGCTGCTATTAGCGATATTTGGCACTGGTGATCGTTCTGGGTTATCAACCTATTCGCCTGATCAAATTGCTATTCAGGATCTGTTGCAAGAACTCGAAACGATCCCATTTTTAGGCGATTACCGAGTTGTCATCATCGATCAAGCCGATTCATTTATTTCAAGCAACCGAGAATCACTCGAAAAATATTTTCAATTCCCTTCGGATTGCAGTATTCTTATCCTCGACTGTAAAACCTGGGCCAGCGGTACCAAACTGGCCAAACTATTGCCAGAAGAACAAACAATTCTCTGCACCGTTCCACCCCCGAATATATTACCCAAATGGTTAGCGCAGTGGTGTAAAGCTCATTATCAAAAAATTTTGCCGATGCCCGCCTGTGAGCTTCTTATCGAAATGATTGGCACCCATTTGGGAATTCTGGATCAGGAACTGAAGAAACTTTCAGATGCTATTGGGGAACGCACGAGTATCGAAGTTGCCGATGTGCAACAATTGGTGAATCGGACGATGGAAGGGGATGTTTTTTTAATCTTGAATCACATTTGCGACAATCGAGCGGCCGAGGGATTTGCAATTTTGGAACGATTACTCGCCAAGGGGACCGACCCGATAGGCATCGCCGCTCCATTCAGCTATCAATTGCGTAAATTAGCCCAAACCGCTCGATTTTATCAACAGAGCAAAAATCTGGAATTAGCGATGGACGAAGCGAATGTTCCCAGTTATTTTGCTATTCGAGATAACATGAAAAAACAACTTAAACATCTGGGTAGAGACCGTTTAGAAAAAATCTATGATTGGTTAATGGAACTCGATTTGGGTCTCAAAGGACACAACCCCCTGGCTCCGCGTTTACAAATTGAACGATTTTTGGCGCGACTCACCTAAAAAAATAGATATAATCCTTCTTTCGTCAGCATCAAGTAATAGGTATCATGCAAATGAAATCGCTTAGTTCGCTTAATCGAGTGAGGAAAGCTTAGGCACCGATTAAACCAAAAATCCTGATACTTGTCTTGCTGGGTTATTCCTCGGTGCGAAGAAAAAATGTGGGCAAATCTGGCCTTAAATCTACCCTTACGTAATCGAGCTGTTGTTCCTCGAAACAGATACACAAATCGATATTTTTTGAATTCCCTAAATAAAAGCTCGCGAGCCTCTCAAAAATCAGGAGAGTCCCAAAGCTTTTCGTTTTTCCATAATGAATTTAATATGATGAGGGATATGATTAATCGCTGAATTTAAGACACTTTCTAAGGAAACTAGTCCTTTTTGAGAATGTACCCCCGTTCGTATCCCTGCTTCGTTAGGAAGTTTATTAAGAATTCGAACCATCTGTTTGCGAGTATATTCGATTAGATTCAGTTCCTCATCTAGATCTCGATCTGCATAAAACAGATGAGTTGCAAAAAAGTTTTCATCTGCGGTAAAAAGTAGAGGTCGATCATGAGAAATAATTCGTTTCATGCGATCTGCCAAAATTGGTTCAAAATCCGCAATATGAACAATAACTTCCAATGTGGACCAACGATTCGCAACCGGTCGAGCAATTATTTGCTCTTTGCTCATTCCAGCAATGGCTTGCCGCAATTGCCCTGGCCCCTGAGCATAAGATTCAATCATTTGTTGTAGATTTGACAATGGTATTTTCCTTCATTAAGACAGATAAATTAGTTATATGTTTAACGTATTAAAAATTATTCTTCTTGGGAGGTGAACTTTTTAATGGTTTTTTGAATTCTTTCACTTAGAGACTCTTTTAGAAGTAATGTTTTGTAATTTTTCCGTAGAAATCGATAACAATTAGCTAAAAAAGATTAATAAATATAAAGTTTCAACTCGTCTAATAGTCGATTTCAGGGTTAAATTGTAAAAATGGGAAAAAACACTACCGGAGTTAGATCTTTTCAAATAAACTAAATAAGAGTAAATTTGATTGGGGAGAGATAGAAATGCGGCTTCAGAAATATGTTTTGGTATTGGTAATTGGAACAATTAGTCATACTGCTTTTGCTTATTCAATGGGAACATTAAAGGATCTAGCGAAATTCCCTTCCTTACTAAAAGCTATGAACTACAGCTATCGTTCCCCAGTTATCTTTCACGATTTTCGATCCACTAAACACTTTCTTGTGGCAAAATTGGATGATAGTAACACCCCCATCCCTACGGATAGCAATCTCTCGAAATCAGGAGATAGTTCCCAAACGAAACCACCCAATAAAGAAGAAGAAACTAAGATCGATCAGCTGATCGATCAGCTCGGTAGTCCCAAATATCGCAAACGGGAAGAGGCTTTTAAGAGTTTGATAAAAATTGGCCTCCCGGCGAAGTCCGCATTATTAAAACTGCAAAAAGATAGCAATCTGGAAATCGCGAGTCGTTGTAAACGATTACTCCCTGCTATTTTAAGTAAAGATCTGCAAATTCGGATCGATGCCTTGTTAAGTGATAAAGAGTGGAAAAACAAACACGATATCCCTGGATTGGACCGCTATATTAAAATAGTTGGGAACACTCCAGAAAGCCGAGCCATGTTTATCGAATTACTCAACACCCATCGAAAATTGTTCGAAATTTCTGAGCTTAACCCGAAAGATTTAACTGATACTTATGCCGAACGAGCAACAGAAATGACTCAATCGGTATTTAATAATAGAGGAGGACTTAAACAGCCAACTGAGAATGATTTTCGCGCATTATTCTTTTTTGGCCAAAACGAAGAATGTGCCAAAGCAATAGCAAGTATTCAGCTTTTTGGCAATCTTATGTATCAACCCGTTTTTCAAAATATGTTTGACAATTCCACGAAAGGGAAAATCTCTCTAAAATTATTTATTCCTTGGATGGAATTCAATATGAGTAGTAATGAACAAGCAAACATTATTCAACCCTGTATGAACCTTATCCAAAATAGAAAAATCAAAGAAGCAAGTCCCATTCTCGAAAAGGTCGTCAAAAATAATAAGCAAAACCAATTTGTTCGTGCTCAAGCGATATCGGCACTTAGTCAATTGGAAGGTAAAAGCAGTATTCCCGTTTTAGAATCTCTCTATTCGGAAAAGACGGTAATTCAGTCCGTTAATTTTGGCAAAATGAGCACTGTTCAAATCAATGATGTTGCCTTAGCCGCTGTTATTCATTTGAATGGCAAAAATGTCAAAGATTTCGGATTTGAATTTGCACAAGGTAATAACACTGCTCAATATTACACTCTTGGCTTCGAAAATGATGAAAAGCGAAATGCAGCTTTCAAAAAGTGGAAAACCTACAAAGATGGGGGGATGAAAGAAATACCCAAAGATCCAGCCCCTAAAAAAGATAGTAACCCGAAAAAGGATCAGGCTCCTAAAAAAGATAGCAACCCAAAAAAGGATCCAGCCCCTAAATCAGATAGTAACCCAAAAAAAGACTCTCCCCCTAAGAAAAAAATGGAAGGGGCCCCTTCACCAAAATTGGTTCCTCTCAAAAAATAATATTGAAAATTAGCCGGACTAATTTTCAATATCGACTATTAACTTCTTTCAAAACAGAGCTGAGTTCATTTTCCAAAGAACTCAGCTCTGTTTTTTCATGAACCATTTCTTAGAGCAATCGATTTCGGGGGTAAGTTGCAAATTGGGAAAAAGTACTACCTTAGTTAGAACTTTTCAATTATAGTAATAGAAGGAAAATTTGATTGAGGAGAGGTAGAAATGCGACTTCAAAAATATATCTTGGTTTTGGTAATTGGAACTATAAGCAATATAGCTTTTGCTTATCCGATTGGAACATTTCAGAGACTAACGAAATTCCCTTCCTTCCAAAAATCGATGAACTACGGCTATCGTTCCCCAGTTATTCTTCATGAGTTTCGACTTTCTCAACACTTTGCCGTCGCAAAATTGGATGGTAGTAACACCCCTAAAGCTTCGGATGGTAATCCCTCGAAATCAGTAGATAGTCCCCCAACTAGAATACCCAGTAAAGAAGAGGAAGCTAAGATTCATAAGCTGATTGATCAGCTCGGTAGTCCCAATTATCGCAAAAGGGAAGAGGCATTTAAGAGTTTGATAAAAATTGGCCTCCCGGCTAAATCGGCATTATTAAAACGGCAAAAAGATAGTAATCTGGAAATCGCGAGCCGTTGTAAACAATTACTCTCTGCTATTATAAGTAAAGATCTACAAATTCGGATCGATGCATTATTAATTGATAAAGAGTGGAAAAACAAACACGATATCCCTGGATTAGACCGCTATATTAAAATAGTTGGGAACACTTCAGAAAGCCGAGCCATATTTATCGATTTACTCAACACCCATCGAAAATTTTTCGAAATTTCTGAGCTTAACCCGAACGATTTAGCTGATACTTATAGCGAACGAGCAACGGAAATGGCTCAATCGGTTGTATATAATAGTGGAGGACTTAAACAGCCAACCGAGAATGATTTTCTTGCATTATTCTTTTTTGGCCAAAACGAAGAATGTGCCAAAGCTATAGCAAGTATCCGACTTTTTGCCAATCTTATGTATCGACCCGTTTTTCAAAATATGTTTGACAATTCTTCTAAAGGGAAAATCTCTCTAAAATTATTTATTTCTTGGTTGGAATTCAATATGAATAGCAATGAACAAGCAAACATTATTCTACCGTGCATGAACCTTATCCAAAATAGAAAAATCAAAGAAGCATCTCCTATTCTCGAAAAAGTCATCAAAAATAATAAGCTAAGACAAGTTGTTCGAGCTCAAGCGATATGTACACTCAGTCAATTCGAAGACAAAAGCAGTATTCCCGTTTTAGAATCTCTCTATTCAGAGAAGACGGTAATCCGGACCGTCAACCTTGGCAAGGCTTGCACAGTTCAAATCAATGATGTTGCCTTAGCCGCTGTTATTCATCTGAATGGCAAAAATGTTAAAGATTTTGGATTTGAATTTGCTCAAGGTAATAATACAACTCAATACTACACTTTCGGCTTTGAAAATGATGAAAAGCGAAATGCAGCTTTCAAAAAGTGGAAAACCTATAAAGATGGGGGAATGAAAGAAATACCCAAAGATCCCGTCCTCAAAAAAGATGGTAACCCGAAAAAGGATCAGGCTCCTAAAAAAG
>JAKBAI010000021.1 GCA_021809185.1 Planctomycetota bacterium | reverse complement strand
CCTCGAATACCTCGCAAATTCCCAGAGTAAAGGTAAATAACTTAAAGTTACATATCGATCATGGAAATCGCCCCCCGTTTCTTATGGACCATTTTCAATTAAGCCTAGACCCAATGGAAGCAAATAATTTTAAGCTCGAAACCGAACTTCAAGATAGCAACTGGGGAAAATGGAAAGGTCAGGGGTTGTACTCGGTCGACAGTAAAAAAGCAACGATACATTTCGATTCACAAGGGATTCAGAAACTCCATCCCGATCTTTTACTGCACATCCCTTTTATACCAGAAAAAATAAGAGATTTTATTCAATTAGCTGGAGGAATCGGGATTCATTTGCGTGCAACTTGGGATGGCAAAGAGGAAGATTTCGATTACATAGCAGATATCGATCCGCGACAAATCGAAGCCTTTATCCCCTCTCTGGGGACTCGAATTCAAAAAGTAGATGGGCAGATCCATATTTGTGATAAGCGCATCGAACTGAATGATATTCAAGCTCACTTTGCGGGAGGGGTAATTTCAATCGATGGAATGTGCAGTTTTCTCTCGGGACAACCCGACTTGCAATTAGAAGTAAAAGTGGAAGGGATTGAAGCAAAATTGTTACCCAAAGAATGGGGAATTGATCAAGAGATCGATGGAAAAATGTTTGGAAAGGCTCATTTAAGAGTACGCGGTTTGTCCGATGGGGGCTATCAACCATCTGGTTACGGTTATGCCAGCATTAAAAATGGTACATTGGCGGGGGTACCTGTCCCTGAGTTAAAATTGAAACTCAGTGCAACGGACCATGGCTTTACTTTTCAATCGAATCCAAAAGAAAATACCGCCTCAGTATTCAATTTACTTCCCATTCATTACCTGCAATTCTTGAGTTTTCTTTTAGACCCAAAAACTGCAGATAAACTTGGTGCTCGGTATATCGGTTTAAATATTCATTTGCAAGAATTTGATATCAATCGCCTTGCCGACCACTTGAAAGTGCAATTGCCTATAAAAGTAGCAGGGAAAGTGAATATCAATACTCATATCGATATTCCATCGAATGAGCCAGATAATTGGAGCCTTTATCGATTAAATGGGACAATCCAACTGCCCGATTTCAACGTGGCAGGATTTAAGATGCAAAATCTGTCAGGTGAAATCTTGTTAGACAATGGCATTTTCCAGTTAAATAAAGTGGTCGGTGAAATCCCTGGTCGGCAAGGACAACCGATCGGTAAAATGACCATCGCTGCCCAGGCCGATTTAAATCGACCTCAGCTACCGTTTACCGGTCGGATCGAATTGTCCAATTTTTCTCTGCGTACATTAGATCATATCGATCCGAGCTTAGCTCCTGCTCTAGATCTGCATGGAGATTTATTGATGGTTGCCAAATTAAAAGGGGATTTGAAACCAGTGCAATGGGAGGTAGATGGCGAAGCCCATTTGAAAAATTTAATATTAGAAGGGATCCCTCTGAACGATTGGGCTTGGGACTGGAAAATCGATACGAAGCGCTTTCAAATGGCGAATTTACGTTCCGATCTCTGGGGAGGAAAGGTTAGTGGGACAGTCGATTATCCCTTAGAGAGGACTCGATCTGGAACGATAAACATCCAATTGCAAAAGCTACATTTAAACGAATTGGCGAAACAAGTTCCCGTTTTGGAGAAAGCGGGGATTCGCGGTATGCTCGAAGGTGAAATTATCGGATCCATCGAAGCAGCAAATCCTCTGGGCGGAAATGGTCAAACCGTATCCGTAAAGTTCGGGCTCAACACAACAGATTTGAACGTTGAAAATGTCCCTATAAAAAAAGTTGCAGGTGAAGCACGATATGAAAATGGAGCTTTGCAATATCGATTTTTTGGCGAGGCCCTTGGAGGTAAATGGGAAGCATCGGGACGATTTCCAGAAAATGCTGAAGATAATAAAGAAGATCCCATCAAAGAAAAAGAAAAAAAAAATCGGAATTTGAAAGGAATGTTCCGATTGGAAGGGATTCAGTTTAGAGATTGGAATCGAGCATTTGCTAGAATCGATGCCCTAAGCTCACTGAATGGTAAATTGTCCCTATTTTTAGAATATCAGCTCGGACTGGGTGGTCCGATTGCCGCTGTTGGGACTGTTAGCTTGGAGAGACTTCTCTGGCAGGAAAAAGAATTTCTGAACCAGTTATCCGCAAGAATCGATCTCCAATCGGGAATAGCAAAAATCGATGACATCAATGCTTCGTTGATTTCTGGTAAAATGCGCGGCATCATCTACTGGCCTCTTCTTAATCCGGAAGGACGTCGAATAGAATTACGACTAGAAAACATAAAAACTCTGCCTTTGGTCCATATCCTTTTCCCTAATAATCAAAAATTTGATACCGTTGTATCTGGAGTGATTCGTGGTAGCTTAGGTAGAGAATTTCGTTTGCAAGGATTACTGGATTGCTTTGGCGGAAAAATATTAAACGTCCCTGTTACTTCGCTACGATTACCAATGAGAATCACCTATAACCAACGAGCTAAGCTTGGAGAAATTCATGTCTATGACATCCTTGGCCAGATTGCACGAGGCCGCATGTCAGGTTCAATGAATCTAAAGTATTTCAGCGACCTCCCTCTCATGCTCGAATTAGAACTATTGCTTTCTCAGGCTAATATCCACCATCTTCTCAATACTAATAAAGCTCTTGTTGCCGATGATCGTGTCAGTGGAAAATTAAAACTGGCAGCACGAGGAATTCAATCGATCAATCAGCTTACTGGATCTCTGGAACTGAAAATAGCGGATGGCCATGCGATGAAACTTCCTATATTTGGCGATGTATTTCCTCTTCTATCACGAGGAATTGCTATTAATTCCGCAATTCAAAGTGGGAGTATGAAGGCTAGTTTGATTGAAGGGATTTGGCGTGTTTCCGAACTAAAAATACAAGGAACGATGTTTTCTATTTTTGCGGATGGTATCGTAACCATGGATCAACGCCTAGATCTTCGAGTAATTGCTACGGTTGGAAATCTAGTGCTAAACTCTCGATTTCAAAATGCAGTCAAAATTTTAACGTATGCCGATCCTTCCGTTGTCTCCGGTGAAATCATTCGTGATTTGACTCGAATTTTACAACAACGATCGGTCCAACTTCGTGTTACTGGGACAATTTTACAACCTCGAGTCGAAGTAAAAATACTCGAGAGCATCCCAGCGAATGCCTTTCCAATATTATTTCAACGAGCACGCTAAGTTGTGTTTCGGGATTTTATCCCCTTCAACATCCCGATTTACTCTAATCCTAATTAAACGATTTTCCCATAGAGATCATAGAGATAAATCTATCCGAAGTGCGTCTAACTTGGTAAAGCAGAAATCTCCGAAGGTAAAAAAAGACTTCAGGAGTTATACCAATCTCGTTAAAGCTCGAATTGAGGGAACTAAAATCAAAAATTCGCCTTCAAGAAAATTTACAATCGGAGTAAGTAAAACCGCTATTTTGTATTTTTTGTGATCTCCGAAACTAAAAATTGTTGATGTCAGCCAAGGTTCCGATTCCACCTATTTGAATCCGCTCTCCGTGAACTTTTGTAGATAATAAATCCAGTCTGCTCAAGCGTTTTAGCTAAAGTTAAAATTCGCCAATTTTAATATACAATCATATTGAAATTCATGTAACGAGCAATATAAATCAGAGATAGTAATTGGAAACAAATAAGCGCTAAAGAGTTTCAGAGAATTTTATAATGCAAATAATGAAATATTTAATAAAATATTTTCGATATGTGATGTTCCAATATCTCCCCTTCATATTCATCACGGGAACTGTAATTCTATTGCCAATGAGCTGTCGTAAACCGCAAGATCAAATCGTCATTTATTGTGCTCAAGATCCAGAATTTGCAGAAAAGATCCTCAAGCCTTGGGAAGAAAAAAATCGGATCACGGTGACTGAGAAATATGATACGGAAGCAAATAAATCGGTGTCGTTATTCGAAGAATTAAAAATGGAAAGTGCTCGCCCACGTGCAGATCTATGGTGGAACAATGAAATTCTCGCGACTATTCGAATGCACCAACTCGGTTTTCTCGAGTCTTATATCTCTCCTCAAGAAAAAAATTATGACGAAAAGAATATAGGGAAAGATCATTCCTATATTGCCTTCGCCGGGAGACTGAGAGTAATCGTCGTTAATACGAAACTAGTTTCAGCCAAAGACTATCCTACGAGTATCTTTGATCTCCTCGATTCTCGTTGGCAGGGGAAAATTGCGATTGCTAAACCGCAGTTTGGGACTTCCGCAACCCATGCTTCCTGTTTATTTGAAGTGCTTGGCGAGGAAAAAGCGAAACAGTGGTATCGTGGGCTGAAGCAGAATAAAGTCCAACTCGTTCCGGGCAACAAACAGGTTGCGGAAGGGGTAGCAGCAGGAGATTTTGCGATTGGAATAACCGATCAGGATGATGCGATTGAAGAATTAGACCATCAAAAAGCGATCGCGATTATCTTACCCGATGCAAAAGGGAATAAAGAATATGAACGATTAGGAACCCTCTTAATTCCTAATACCCTAGCACTAATCAAAAATGGTCCAAATCCGCAAAAAGCAAAAGAACTGTTCGACTATCTCATTTCACCCGAAACAGAGATTCAGCTAGGGTTAGATGGAGCTTTTCAAATCCCGTTGAATCGTAGTAAAACTTGTGATCTACATATCGCTCTCCAAGATTATAAAAATGCAAAAAAGATGGAAGTAGACTTTGAAAAAGCAGCGAAACTCTGGGATAGTACTCAGAAATTTTTACGCGATGAATTTACTCATTAATGCTCGATTACTTTTTTAGTTCCCTCGTGGTATCAAGATCTCCGAGTATAGTTGCCCAAGTTTGCCCAATAGCTAACACAAAAAAATACACCTTTTGGGCTGCTAACTTAATTATGGGACAGTCTATTATCTCGATATAAATAAATCCAATGTTGTCTATCCTAAAAGGGTCATAAATCATTACAACATATCTTAGAAAGAGAAATCAAGAAAATGTCCGATCTAGAAATCATTAAAAACACAAATCAAAAACATATCGGACATACCCTATACAAATATAAAATCACAGACAGCACCAACAATCGCGCCCAAGAATTCGCCAACGATCCGAATAATCATGGAACTATTTTTATCGCGAGAGAACAATCGAATGGTCGCGGGCAATATGGCCGCGACTGGAGTTCGCTTCCCGATGAAGGAATCTGGCTTTCGATTTTACTCTTTCTTCCCGAAAGATTGCAACACCCTGTTCTTATTACTGCTTTCTCCGCTGTCGTTATTTCCGATTGGGTAGATAAGATAACAAACAGTAGAAGCAACATTAAATGGCCAAATGATATTTATCTTAAAGAAAAAAAGATAGCAGGGATTCTAACAGAGTGTGGAATGAAAAATGGTTCGGATGCCGTTAAAACTTGGACAATAGCCGGGATTGGCATCAATATCCAACAATCAGCAGAAAAATTTCATTCTCTAGGTCTTAATCAGGCTGGCTCTTTGCAGATGTTTACCAATCAACAGCTTGACACAGAATCTTTATCTCTTAATCTAATCGAACAATTCGATCAATCGTATGAATCGTTTATACACGATCCTATAGCATCAATTGAATCGAGATGGTGTTCAAAATTAAGATTGCAGAATCAACCAGTCGAAATCATCACCATGTCGCATAATACCTTCCACGGCACCGTTGTAGAACTAAGTTTTTCTAAAATTATTTTGCAAGAGATCGATTCGCTTCTCCTCTTGCCCTTCAAACCCGAAGAGATTCGAAATATCCACCTCCTATTCCCAGAACGATAAGCAGACACAGAAACCATCTGCATGGAAGAGGCAATCATAATAAAGAATCACAAGTTGAAGGGGTTTAAAGTGAGTTAGAAATAGGTCTATCATTTTATAAGGATCAACTAAAAGGGTACGATTGAATCTAAACCACAAATAAAACAAGGAAGCGAATCGATATATTTCTAATTCGCTAGCCCCCTTCGCTGTTCCTTATCGAATTCCTAACGCTTCGTTGCGTAAATTATCGACCGTCTCGATTAACTGTTTGTATATTTTATCATCGAGCTTTCCCATTATTTTTAGTCGAAGCTTCCCTTCGGCATCAACAACAATAAGGTTTGGTTGAGCGGTTCGCATACCGAATTTCTCTTTCATCTGGTTCTCAAAATCGAGCCAAACATCTGTTTCCGGAGCCTCTTTTTTTACACGGCGGATAATTATATTTTTAACTAATTGAGGAACTTTCCCTATCGCCGCAACGGGGATCACTCGTACCTCGGGCGATTTTTTACCTTGAGGCAATCGTGATACTTCTATCACTTTTTCTTTTCTTGCTTTTGCCGGCGATAACCCTTTGGCAGTAGGGTGATAATGCAAAAAGAGTTTTTCCCCTAAATCTTTATTTTCAGGCATCCCTTTTTGATCACCATATAGAATAATGAGAACTTCGTTTCGATAATCCTTCAAATCGTGTATTTTATCCCACTGGTCAGGTAAATGAATATCTGCCACAGGAGCTTCGTTCTCCTGGCCAAATGATCGATTGAATGGGGTGATAAAACCATAAATAAAAACAAATAAACTGAATAAAATCCACTGGGAAAAGTTCATTTTTTTCAATCCTTTGACTTCCACAATTACATTCTCAGAAATATATTGTCAATTAGATCCAATGATGATCGATTTTGAATTAAGAATACAGAACATCCGGTTCTTATAGTCCTAACCGTTCTTTTTTCTCAAGTTGATAAAATCGAATTCCTGCAAGCGCACAAAAGAAAACACTATATCCGTAAATCACAACTAGCGGAAGAATAATATCCGGAAACGATAAATTTTGCCAGGTGAATCCGTCCCAGGAGCGCATGACCCAGCTTGTTGGGAAAATATAGGCAAACTGTTGAATCCAGATAGGTAAAAGGAAACTCGGTATCCATAATCCGCCAAACATCGAAATTGTTAGAATGACAAAAATGCTAATCTGGCGCGACCGAGCTTCATTTCCTCCCCAAGCCGCAACCATCAATCCTGATGAGGAAGCTAAGAAACTCATGCCAAGCATTAAGATAATAATACCGAGCGGAGAGCCATGGATTTTTACAGAAAAGATAAAATAAGCAAAAGTAAACGTCACGATCATCTGCAAAAGTGCAATAAGCATGGTCGATAACATTCGACTAAACAATAACTGCCATAACGAGACTGGCATCGTCCTGAGCCGATGCCAAATCCCATGATGCCTTTCTCTTAAAAATAATAAACCTGCCTCCATCCCCCAAAACAACAAATATTGTAAACTCATTCCACCAAAACAATGGCTGTATGAATGAAATTTCCCCCCTTGATTTCCCTGATTACTCAAGATTTCAAACTCGAACGGGGACTGCAAAACCTTATCCGATACTCCGAGAGTACCAAGCCAATCTTTGCCTAATTGTTTCAACAAGATTTCGGTAATAATCCCTTCGATCCAAGCAGCTTCGATCCGGCTAAGTGGATGATGATAAAGGCTCAATTTACCATTTTGCTGTTTTTGGAACGATTTATTCGCTTGTAAAATGGCAAAACGAGAATGAGTCAACTGCTGATCGATATCGTATTTTATCTCATGGAATCGAGTAGGAATCTGAAGCATCACCCCTAATCGCTGCCCCTTGAGCCAATTTTGGCTTTCCTGCTCGTTCAGCATGGATATTTTCAAATGCGAATTTGCTTTCAGATTGCTGATAATTTGATCGGTCCAAGGATGATGATCGCGCTGATCAATCGCAAGCGGTAATGAGAAGGTACTTAGTTGTTCAGCCGGTTGATCAAAAATAACACCAAACGCCGAAGCTAATAAAATAGGAACGATAAACGAGATCAAAACCGCTCGCTTATCTGATAAAAAAAGCTGGAAGTCTCGCAACAATAAACAGTAAATAACATATAATTGACGAATCATATAACCCGGTCTCGATAAATATCTCGATTCATTGTTTTAGTCGATAACAATAATCTGATCTGAGAATTTTTGTGCAGAACCTTCTCCTATTTTCTAAATATCCATTCGATTCTCATTATTTCGATTTTCATTATTCGGTGCTAGGAATTCTTGAAACATCTTGAAACGCTTTTCTAGGCGAATACAAGTATGATTCTCTAGGCTGCGTATGCCCATCATGATGAATCCTTTGATCTTCTGAAATAGCCGTTTCACCTTCATCAAGCCATCTGGCCTGATCGATCATTTGATACGATTCCAGCTCAATCCCTAGAGAATAAACAATTTCAAGCACTCGAGGTAAGAGAATTGCATTAGAAGTAGAAATTTGAAACGATTTCCCCTGGATAGAGTATTTATAAAATGGGCTTTCCTGCTCACCATTTTTACTTTTCTCGTAGCATAAGTAATTGGTGCGCAATTGATTGAGAGATTGGCAAAGACGATTTAATTTCTCAATCTCCATAGCCTCTTTTAATTGGCACAAAAGATAAACCATCGATTTTAGATCTGCCCGATTATGTTCTGTGCGATCATGTTCTATCTGATTTGTTATCGAAGATTCAAAATCGATCAACGTTCCATTGTTTAATTGTGCTACCCGACCGCAACATCTGTCAATTTCCCCAAGCTGATGCGAAGAAAACAAAATAGTCTTTCCTTCATTTTGCAAATTCAAAATAATCTGGAAGAAAAGATTCTGAGATTCCGTGTCAATAGCGACAGTAGGTTCATCCAGAAGTAAGACCTTCGGCTTATGGATAAGCGCCACCGCCAAACTCATCCGTTGCACCATTCCACCCGAAAAATGTTGAACCTGATCATGTGCCCTATCTCTCAACCCAACTAGATCGAGAACCGCTTCGATTCGATGTTTCTGATTCCGACCACGAAGGTTATAGATTCCAGAAAATAGCTTTAAATTATTCCATGCCGATAATTCAGGATATAAAGAAGATTCTTGTGGGACATAAGCAAGCAATTCGCTATAGATTTTTGGTTGCGTTATTCGGCTAATTCCATAGAGATGGATAGCCCCCCAACGAGGTTCTAAAACTCCTGCAATCGCTTTTAATAACGTCGATTTCCCTGACCCATTCCGACCAACCAGGCCAACAATCTCCCCTGGATGTAAGGCAATCGATATATCATGTAGGACTCGGTTGCTACCGTAATACACAGAAACCCGGTCAACATCTATGGCAGAGAGACTCATGATCAAACCCAGCTGGTCCAATAAACCAGAAAAACAAAAATAGCTCTTAACGAAAATGAACAATCGAAACAATAGCAATTAATCTGATCATTTCAAAAAATCAGATAAAAAAGGGATCGGGGTCGTCAAAAAATGTTTGAATTAGAAACGATTATCCAGTTTATTTAAATCGCGAATTTTCTTTATAATCGCCAAATATCTAAAAGGGTCTCTTTTCCTAATTTCGAAAAATCACCCAATTATTCCAGTTTATCTTCGGTAAAATAGCAAAGAATTTATGAAGAATTTGGAAAACGAGATACACTTCCGAAAGAAGAAGAACACAAACATATCCTAATAAACCCTGCCCAAGTAAGAGAGCAAACTGATGCCAGTGATTGATAGGAGCCATTAAACTAAGCCAAATCATCCCCAGAATCAAATTTGCAATCAAAGGCTTGAACCACGATTCTAGAAAATAGTTTTTCCAAGAAAGTTTTAATTCGTTGCCAATCAAAACAATCACCGCAAGGCAAGAAATGGTTTGCGGAATAGTCAATGCCCAGGCAATTCCGAAGATTCCATAAGGTTTAATAAGAATAAAGCTAAGAACGATATTCAAGATAGCTTCAGCTATACAAATTCTGGTAAAAGGCTTCAATCTTGCCGTTCCATACAAAATTCGAACTCCAATCGATTGGACAGCAAATAAAAATAACGGGATACTCAACACCCACAAGCTAGGATAAGAACTTAATTCATATTCTTCGGAATGTAACCATAAGCGGAGAAAAGGTTTTCCCAGAAGAATTAAACCTAATTGAATGGGAATCATGAAATATAGCGACCACTTCGAAGTCTGGATAAAAACCTTCCGAATGGTTCCTTCATCCCCCTGAGCGTCCAAAGAGCTAATGGTTGGGGAAATAATCGTAGTCGCGGAACGCAAGAAAGCGCGGGCAAATTCAACCAATCGTAAAGAAATAGCAAACCAGGTTACAAAAGCGGGTTGCATAAATAAACCGATGATCAAAGCAGGAGATTGCAACGTGATTCTACCAGCAATCATGATCAAAAACGCATCGATACTATAGTTCCAGATCAATTTAATCGTCTTCCCGTTTACCAGCGACAGGCGAATTCTCAAACTAGGTAAATGTTTCCAAGCGAAGATAGCCATAACTAGATGTTCAGCAAAGTTAACGACCGTGAATATAATCCCTAAATCCCAGAGATTAGGTGAACGCTCTACCACCATCACAATCGCAATAGTTCGAACAGCGAGAGAGACCAATCGGATAAGACTTTTATGAGTGAATCGATTCAATCCATCCAAAATAGCAGGAAAGGTACTCAGCGGTAAAGTAAGCGCTAGATTAACCAACATGAGATACATAAAAGGGAAAAGATGAACATTATTGACAAGATCTTGACTTAGCGGCAGAATTAATATCGGCATTAACAACAAACCAATCAAGAAAACCAGACATGCTAATCCAACAAATACTACAAAACTTGAAGAAACAATCTGATTGAGAGAAGTCCACTCTTTAACCGTGTGATAACGAGAGACATAACGAACCACACAAGCAGCTATACCCATATCAAAAAGAGTGAAATAAGCAAGAATCGACTCGACGAATACCCAACAACCGTATTGGCTATCTCCCAGGCTTTTGATGAGATAGGGAGAAAGAAAAAAAGAAACAACGATAGTTGCAAAGAACGCTAGCCAGTTGGTTAGCGCACCTAAAATCCATTTTCGTTTGGCCAATCGAGCGTCATCCTAATAAAACAATTCGGATTCAACTTGTTCGAATCCTTAGTGGGAACGAATCTGGGTCTAAATGCACGATCCGTTCTGGTACTTCCGTTCCTATCCTAAAAGCAATGCTTTTTGTGCTAAGATTCTATAAGATTATTCAAAAAATCTGGCTAGTTGACAAGAGCAAATTCAAAGAAGTTGAAAATAGATAAGCGGGATAAAGCAAGATAAATACTACAGGGTGATTAGTAAAGATTGAATGATTTAACCCGCTAAATTGGTGTAAATAAGATTGGTAATCTGAGTAAGCTAAGCTAACTAGGCTTGGAATAATTTTAGGGTAGCATCAGCTGTTTCGTTCGTCAAGTCATCATTCTGATTAAATAAGAACTGAAAATTCTGTTTAATTCGATCATTAGCAAGTTCGAGAAAATGTTTCCCAGCAAGAATCTCTGCCTGAACTGCAGGAGAATCGGATTTCTTCTGGATTTCGTGGTCCAATCGGCTTAGAGCACAGCTCGATGTATATAAATCGATACAGATATTGGCAAGGCGTTCGTGTTGATGCTGGCTCTGAATGAATCTTTCTTCGGTTTTCGCTTTGAGAAAAACCCATGGTAAAATCCGATTCAGCTTTTTAATAGCCAGAGCGAGACGATGACCGTATTCGTGAAGTTCAGGACTCTGCAAAGGAATTTTTGGTAAACCGATGGGAGTTATTGATCGAATCAGAAAACCGAAGCCAAAAGCTAAAAGTTTAGGCATCGATTTGCGGAGCCGATCGAGATACATCCCTGGTCCTCGGCAGCCAACGACTGCGATAAAAGCTTTTAGAACATCGTTGGCCCCTTCTCCAATGGTGTTGATTCTGGCATCCCGCATCAAACGTTCATACGGTTCATTATTAAAATATGCTTGCCCACCAAAAATCTGGATGGTATCATTGACAATTGTCCATAGATGTTCGGTAGCAAATACTTTGAGAATTGCTGTTTCTAACTTATAATCTTCTGCGCCGCGATCAATAAAAGCGGCACATTGTCGGGTAGTAGCTTCCATAGCAAACGCATGAGCCGACATGAAAGCGATTTTCTTTTTGACCAGTTCAAATTCAGAGAGAGTTTGTTGAAATTGAACACGATGGAGAGCGTGTTTCGAAGCAGCTTGAATACAGAATTTAGCAACTCCAGTACAGCTCGCACCGAAAGTAGTTCGGCCAAAATCCAAAACCGTGAGAGCAACTTTCAACCCTTTTCCTTCAGGACCAAGTATATTTTCCCGGGGTACGCGCATATTCGTAAAACGCAATCGCCCGGTTGCCGTGCCACGGATCCCGCATTTTTCAGCTCGTACTTCCACCACTTCAAACCCCGGCATATCTGGGGTTACTAGAAATGCAGTTACTTTGGTCTCTTTAGGATTCTTCGGCGAGGGCGTTCTGGCCATGACGGTTAATACACCGGCAATTCCTCCATTGGTGATATATCGTTTTTCTCCTGTTAATAGAAAAGCTTTTCCATCCTCCGTTGGTATGGCATTGGTTTGCACGTTGCCTGCATCGGAACCGGCCATCGGTTCTGTCAAAGCGAAGGCCGCTAATTTTCGGGCATGAATCAAATCGGGCAACCATTTTTTCTTTTGCTCTTCTGTTCCAAATAATAACAATGCCCGAATCCCAATACTATGGTGTGCATTTACAAAAACAGCTGTTGAGGCACAATGCCCCCCGATGACTTCCATTACCTGACAATATTGGCTTTGATTGAATCCCTTCCCGCCTAATTCGATCGGCGCCGTCATGCCCAGTATACCTAATTCCGCTAAGCCTCGAATAACCTCTTCTGGTATATCTGCCTGTTGATCGATGGCCCGGGCATCTATCTTCTCATCAGCAAATTTTCGAACTTGCTCAACGGCTCGAGTACAAATTTGCTGTTCTTCATTCGATAATTTTGGATATGGAAAGATCAAATCGCTTCTAAATCGTCCAAAAAATAGCGAATCAGCAAAGCCGAGTGATTCTGGACCCGAAAACAACAGTTCTTCAGCTTGTTTCTTTTGTTGTTCAAGCTGATTTGCCGTGAGTGCCATGATGGGGGATCTCCTGCGAAGTTATGTTCGTGTTTCGGACCAATATTTTTTGTTCTCGTTATCGAAGAAACCGTTTGATATAAATCACCGTTTCAATAAAAAGAACATTCTGCATTTCCGAGTTGATCTTCAAACGGAAAAGTAAGAACGAATTTCGATCACAAAGGTTCCGAGCTACAAATTTTCTATCTATTCTATTTTACAATTTTATGTCAATAAAAAAAATGGATTTCAGTAAATGACTTTGTTTTTAGTTTTCAGTAATCGTTGCAAATGATTGATCTGGTAAAGGTAAATTTTTCAAATCGGTAGAGTTATCTCATTCAAATAGGTTTATCTCATTCGACAGACGCATCAAACTACATCAGCATTGCAAGTGCAAAATCATTCAGTTCTCTGAGGCGTTACGATTCAATCTTCTTTTCAATTTCATTCACATCAGGTCTACAGAATGAGTTATCTGATAATATTGAATCCTCCTTAACATCCGATTTGTTCGAAGTATTTCCCTTCAGAATGTGATTGATAACAGCTGAAGAACCATCTGCTGAAGCAGTAACTTGATTTTGATCGTTACAAACTAAATTATTATCGATAGTATAATTATCAGAATTAGACTGGGTAGAAATATCGTGAATACTATGATTTATGAGAAAATGAGGATCTAAAGTACTTTCGGTAGTATTTAATTTTTTTTCCAGAAATTTCTCGTGGGATATAGATGGTCTCCCGCGACGTGGAAGCGAAGGGATTTTATTCAATGTCCTAGCAAAAGTGCCGAGCTGAGACAACCCATCCCCAAAAGTAGTGTAATTTAATTGATGTCGGATGTTTTCGTTCAATGCTCGACCCCCAATGGCTACTGGTACTCCCATTGACTCCGCATAGCGAAAGAAAGAGTTATATTCTTGAATGAATTTGAAAGGATCGGTTAAATGAGTTACGGAAATCCATACTAATTGAGGCAATAGCTCATTTATGGATGATTTGAAAGCACTAAATGGGGTATGAGGCCCTAAATGAATTACTTCCCATCCAGCATCTAACAAAACTAATTTAGCCAATAGAGAAGGTAAAATGTAATGATCGTGCTCGGGGGCACCACCTACAGCAACCGGTCTTTCAACGGATACATGGGAACGTAAATGCCCCTTTAATTCATAAAGTGCCGAAACAATGGCCTGCGTCGCTCGATGCTCGTGCATTACCTCAATTTTGCCAGTTTCCCAAGCATGCCCAACTTCGATTAATACCGGAGATATTATTCGATCGGCTATAATTTCGATCGAAAACCCTTGTAAATAGGCTCGATGGATAAGACTTCGAATCAATTCGGAATCAATATTATTCACAGCGGATAACAATTGCAATCGAACTGTTTCAGGATCATTAAAATTGGATGATTGTGGTTGAGGAAGAAGTTTAGTAAGATCGAGTTGAGGTAAATTCCCTTCTCTGGCCACACGCAAAATATCCCCCATCAATAATTTGCGATGTCCACCAGCAGTTTTGTAGGCAGGTAATATCCCGTCATCCACCCATCTCTTAACCGTTGTAACACTGATACCAAGAGCCTGAGCAGCTTGGGCAGTACTCACATATCGATTCTCATTTATTTGAGGAACATTCCTAATTTGAGTATTCATACTTTACTATAGTACACACTCCAATAAATCGTCCATTTCATCCTAATAAAAACTCATTTTATCTATTATATCATCTCAAATTTAGATTTGACACCTTAAAAAGTGATTATTTTTTTGGTTTCTGGGAAAAAATCGGTCAAATCGTCCAGATTACAAGTTGACAATCAAAAAAGTTAACAGTATAAATAATGTAGACGATTTGGACGATTAAAACGTTTTGGACGTTATGATTATCTAACTTTTGTTTATATATATTTGTCTGTCTGGAGCGTACGATGTCAAACACTGCATTAAAATCAAGGATTTCTGTTGTCAATAAGCTGAAACCGAAATTCGTATACGATTCAACTTTCGAACAATCAGATGCCGAAGTTCAGTTCGCTCCTCAAATCGCTGTAGACGATTCAAAACATCGTGATCAGTATATGCCAGATAACGTTACTAAAGATATTGCGAAGCGCATGCATTATGCCGCTTACCGTTGGCACAATGCAAAATCCATATCTGAATGTCAACGTTGGGATCGTTATTACCATTCCCTTCGCGATCGAATCGTTGTTGGAAATCGAAAGTTAGTCTATAGAGCGGTTCGCCAAAAATTATTAAGTCCTCATCGTGCAGATGATTTAATTGGCGATTGCCATCTAGTTCTAATTCAAGCAGTTGCTGCCTACAATCCTTGGCTTGGAATACGTTTTAGCACCTATGCTTATACCTGTCTTGTTCGTGCTCTAGCTCGAATTGGTCAACGTCAAAGTAACGATTGGCTTACGCGATCTGCTTCATTAGATAGTTTACCAGAGGGGGAGCCTGGGGAAGAGTTAGAACCTGAACTCACCTCTTCTTCTCATTTCAATGTTTTTGAATTTCTTAGAGACGAGCATCCGTTGCTCTCTATGAGAGAAAAAATGATTTTGAGATTGCGATTTTGTTCCCCTGAAATAATTTCAAATCCAACTCTCGCGATCGTCGGCAAGGAACTTGGACTTTCTAAAGAGAGGGTTCGGCAAGTTCAGGCTCTTGCTCTCGATAAACTCAAGAAAGCTCTTTTAGAAGAGAATCTAAGCACTATTTCGCAATAAGATATTCCAGATTAGAGGACGAGCAAGAATTAAACATAGTTACAAACAAGTCCTTATTTAATCAACTTCTTGCCTTTGAAGCTTGTAATTTAGGTAATTGTGATAAAAAAATGGAATAAGCTTTCTAAAGAGTTACATAGGGAAATAATCAATTTTTAGACATTCAAAATTTACATGATTTTTAAATTAATTGGAGTTAGGAAATAATTGCAATGACTCAATTTATAATTCTTTTGTTAAGCCCATTTCTTTTTTTAGCAGGAATCGATGTTAGATTATTTTCTCAAAACTCTATTCTATCCAATCGACTCTATCAAAACTCAACGGCTTCATCCGCAGACTTGACTATTTCGGTATCAGCAAAACCAGAAACTGATAATTCCACTTCCAACGAACAAATTTTAGACTGGTTTCAGTGGCGTGGACCGAATCGAGATGGAATCATTTCGAATAATTCTCCCTGGCCAAAAAATCTTTCAGAATCTAATCTCATTCAAAAGTGGCGTTTTGAGAATCTTGGGCCAAGCTATTCCGGACCAATTATCACTAAAGACTACGTCTTTACCACGGAGACTTCCAATAAAAAGTTAGAGATTATTCATTGCCTTGATCGTCTCACTGGGAAAGAATTATGGAAATATCAGTGGGAAGGTTCAATAACTGTTCCTTTTTTCGCTGCGAGGAATGGTAGCTGGATTCGTTCAACTCCTGTGGTCGATAAAGATGCAATTTATGTTGCTGGTATACGGGACCGTCTAATTTGCTTGGAGATAAAAGATGGGAAGGTACGATGGGATATAGATTTCCCGTCCAAAGTCGGCTCCAAACCCCCTGATTTTGGTTTTGTCTGCTCACCTATTCTCGATGACAAAGGGGTTTATGCTCAAGTTGGTTCTGCTCTCGTGAAGATAGATAAAAAGACCGGCAAGATAATATGGACTACTCTCAAAGAAGACCAAGCGATGATGAGTAGCGCTTTCTCTTCGCCTATCCTTGTAAAGTATGGAAAGCAAGTGGTTTTAGTTGTTCAAACTCGAACTAAATTAGTGATTGTTGATCCTGATTCCGGGAAAGTCCTTGTAGAAAAAGAGATCCCTACTTTCCGAGGAATGAATATCTTAACTCCTTCTATTTTCAAGAATAGCACTGGACTTTCCATATTTACAAGTACATACGGTGGAAATACTAGATTAATGCAGCTCACAGATAATGATAAATTATCGGATTTAAAAGATTGTTGGTCATTCAAATACGAAGGCTACATGACCTCTCCAGTATTTATCGATCACTATGCCTATCTGTTTGGAAAAGACAGAAGAATGATTTGTATTGATTTACTCAACGGAAATGAGAAATGGCGAAGTGATTCACGCTTTGGGGAGTATTGGTCTCTGATTGGTCACAACAAGCAAATTCTGGCATTGGATCAGATGGGCATTTTATATTTGATTGATGCCAATCCTAATCAATTTAGTATTTTAGAAAAAAGAAAATTGAGTACATCAGAAACTTGGGCACATCTCGCAATTTACGGAAAAACTTTGTTTATTCGAGATCTCGATGGCATTAATTGTTTTGAATGGAAAGAATAATTCTGATTCAAGAGTTATCTGATTGTCATTGAAGATTCATTCAAAACGTCTCTTATTTTTATTAAGGGCGAGCTATACTCTTTACCGAATCAGAGATTAAATCTTTTGTTATAATTAAATTGTTAATCCTCACTTTGGTTATGATTCGCAATCCTCTCAAGCAATTTCAGATAATGTAATCGATCATATCCAAGCCGAGCATGAAATTCTTCGTCTGAAAATGAAATCCCATTACAGACCTCATTTAGAGCATTTTGAATCATAACTAATTCAATTGAATTTAGCTTTAATGGGATTTCGGTATTTTTTTTGTTCATTAAGCGTCTCTTATTTCAAATTGTTAAAATAGTTTATTCCTCTGCTTGGTCGAAAACAAGTACCAAGATCTTTACTTTTCGGATCATAGATCACTAAAATATTCGCTTGTTCATTGTAAAAAGCTTCTCTGTGATTGGTAAGCGATTTCTTTTTAGTGGGATTGGCAATAACAGAAGCAATCAACCGAATAAAATCCTCTTGGGATTTAATTTTTGGAAATTCTTTCCCTTCGACTACATGTTTATTATAGGAATGCCCTTTCCCAATTCGATCAGCAATGTTGAGCTGTTTCCGAGTTGGTTCGATTGACTTTCCGTTCGAATTTTTGTCAGTGTTTCTTACCTGAGAGTAAATGCTAGAAATATTCACTAAACAAAAAATGAATGTAAAAGATAAAACGAGTCGGAAATTCTTTTTCCAACTGAAAGCAGAAAAAAAGGGGGTAATTGTTACGTTACCATAGGGATTTAAACTTCTTTGATCATGAATCGAATTCTCCATTGCTACCTCATATTTCTCACTAAAAAGAGTAATCTATCGATTATTTTGATATTTTAACATTTTTTCTGATTTGGACTAGCGCCACAATCAAGAATTTAGCTTGAGAACCCTTCACGTGAAGAATCAGATATCCGAGCCGATCGATTCCATATGGATTTTAATTTATGTTGCCAACCGTCAAAGAAATAATCGGTTAGGGCTAGTTTTTATGTGCGTCTACGAGAAATTGTATGCCATTTGTCTCATTTTATATAAAAAATAAATTGAATCTACCTCAGAAATAAGGTCTTAATTCAACGATTTTTTCTGGTGATTTTAAGGAATGCTTCGGGGAAAGTAGATAAGTACTGTTGATGCAAGAATCAAATCCTTGATAATCATGACCATGAATCTAAAATCGATGGTAGGCGCAGGGTAGTTCCAAGGTTAGATCCAGGGAAAGTTTGTAGGTAGTTGTAATAATGGAAGATACGGGGATGATAAAATGAAACGGGATCGGTAGGGGGAAAAGACTTTTATTGTCTGAATATATTTTAGCTTAGTCATAAAATATGGAATATCCTCGAATCGGAGTAATGAAATCGAATCAAAAGTTTAGAACCCCTCTACCGTGGCAGAAAAAGATTGAAAGAATTCAGTGAGGATTAGACGAGAGTGTTAACGATGATTTTTAATGTTTTAGAAAAAGTCTGAACTAGCGGACCGGGACATATTCAAACAAAATCCATTCACAAACGAACATACGGGTAAAAATGAATATAATTCGTAATTTTCGAATGGGTTAATAGGAAAGAAGAATGGAAATCTCTTCAGAAGATTTGTCGACAATTCGAGAACTTTACACAAAAACTCTTTACCTCCAAGCCTATCAGGTCGCTAAGAAGTATCCAGACCTGAACAGTTGGAGTACCTCCTCCGCTCGATTGCTAGGGGGAAGATTAGCGATTCAGATAGGTGCTCCTAAATTAGGAAGATATCTCCATTTAAAGGCATATCGAGAAACACCCTATCATTACGAAAGTATTTATTACTACGCCCGTTATCGCCTCGAACGATTAGGTCCATGGGAAACATGGAAGTTCATGTTGAAATATCCCGATTGGCAATTGGCCCCTGCGGAAGTACGAGCAGATTGGTACGGATTTCAAGGATTTGTGGCAGCTCGATTACGCGATTTCGACCGTGCCGAACGATATCTGAATCGGGCAGATGCGTTAACACCCGATCGCCCTTGGTTAGCGATCGAACGGTCTGCTTATTTAGAATTTTGCGAACGATTTCAAGAAGCACTCGAATGCACCGATTACGCCCTTAAACTCCAACCCGATTTTCGACCAGCCATTCAATCGAAAGCCCATCTCCTTCAATTGATGGGGAGAGACCGGGAGGCTCTCGAGCATCTTCTCGAACTAGTTCCGAATCTGGAAAGTGGGATTCTCCAGGCCCATCTGGCCTCGGTTCAGCTGGATCTCGGATTTCATGAAGATGCACGGAAAAGCTACGACCGTTATTTCGAAATGTCCCCATTAATGGAAAAAGACGTCAAAAAATGGATTGTCGGTAAACAGATAGATACAGCTTATTTTTGTTTAGATTTGAAGGCTGCACAAGAACTAAGCGCTCCATCAGAAGAAGAATTCTATCAAAAATTCAACGTATCTTTAACGGAAGAACTGAATAAATACGCACAGACAGGTTCACTTCCCTCGATCGAAACCCTCCGAGAAAACCGCTATTGCATCCGCTTAGATCGAATGGAAAAAGGGGAGTGTTTAAAACAGATCGTCGATGAATCTCGAACACTTGAATTAATTCGCAGCTACTGGGATGTAGAAACGATCGAACCCCCTCCCTTCGAGATGGGTACCTTCGATGGCTTACCCGAGTACCAAGATCGACTTTGGGCAGAGAGAAATCATTTTTATGCAAAAGAATTTCAAGTTACTCTCGAGGCAGCGTATACCCTACTCGAGCAAGGGTTGCCATTTCTATTAACGATGGTAGAAGTGGGCTACACTCATTCACAAATGGTCGTGGGGTGTGATAAGATTAGGTGCTCGATCTGGTTGCGAGAACTCTCCGAATACCGGGCCAGTGAAGTCCCGTTTCTAACTATTCAGGAACGGTATGGCAATGTCGGCCCACGTGCGTTAGTGATTGTACCGGAGCACATGAAATCCAAACTAGAATCTCTGGACTTGCCTGAATCCCAATTATTTAATCAATTATTCGAGATCCAATCGAGTCTATTTCGACATGACCGCTCAACAGCAGTTGCGGTACTCGAGAAGCTTCAAGAAACAAATCCAAACCACCGAATTACTTTACAAGGGAGGCTTGCTATCGCTCGTTATGACGCCAATCCCTATGCCATCTTGAAAAATCTGGAGTCTTTATTACAACTATATCCCAATGACGCAACACTGCTTCTTTCCAAAATTTCTATCTACCGAGATCTTGGCCGCCGAGATCAACGGTTAAAAGTTGTCAAAGAACAGGTACAACGAGCGGCAACGGTCGACCCACTATTTACACAACATTATGCACAGTTGCTCGGTGCAGAACCTACCAAACAGCCTGAAGCGATCGACCTTCTCGAACAGGCGATTAAACGGCGGCCGTTCGCTGCGGGATCTTATTTTATTCTGGCAGGATTATACTGGGAGCAAGAACAATTCAGTACTGCTATCGAATTATACCGATTTGCTTCATCCTTAGAAGATCGGGATGACAATTTTGCCGAAGCATTTTACCGTGCCTCCTCGATGCGCGATCAACAGGCAGAAGCGACCCACTATCTGCAAGCAAGGCATAATCGATTATGTGGGAAAGTTGCCTCTCCAACTAGATCGTTATTTATTGCCTTAAGTGAACAAGAAGATATGGAATCGGCCTTCCAGATTCTAGAGGATGGATATTCTCAACTAATAACCGGAGAATTCCAGAAGAATCTAAATGTACCGAAAATCGGCAAAGCAAGAATTGAACTTCTCGAGAAACTGGACTTGCTACTTTTCGCCGCAGAGATGAAAACCTGTTATAACGATCCAGCTAAGGGTCAAGAATTACTGAATGATGCGAAAAAGATAGCCGATGCCTACACCGTTTACGAACCAGAACAGATGTTGGTTAGTTTAGCTTGGTATCGCAGTGCCGCTCGGATTGCGCTTATTCGAGCCGATCTTAAAACAGCTAAAGAATTCTGGGAATATCGGCTCCAGAAAGAGTGCTTGGCGAACGACGCCATGCATAATTTGACTCGTGCCTTGGGGGATCTAGAGGGTCGCCAATCTGCCTTAGATTGGCTGCGGGAAACCTATAAGCGATTTCCAAATTATTACCCTTTGCAGCAATTATGGAATGATCTTAGCAGAACGGATCAACAAAGTAATCTGCCGGATACAGAAGTATTACAAGACATAGTCCATCAAAGACAGATCGTTCAACAATGCCCCGAAGATGCTTCCGCCCACCGGGACTTAGCACTCCAACTATTGAATACGAATCGGTATGAAGAAGCCATTGCAGAATTAGAGATAGCTCAGGAAATAGAACCTGATCATCCTAGTTATTTTTACACTCTAGGGACGATTTACCAGCGAATGGATCGAATTGGGGATGCGAATAAAATCTATCAAAGAGCCTTAGAGGTTTCTCTCGAACATGATATAGCCATTACTGAATTGGTGAATCTCGCACGAGGAGAGGAAGATAAGGAAGAGGTTTTACACAATATTGCAGCGGAATTCGATCGTCAATCGGTATTTGGCGACAGTCTATTGACATTTCGCGACCAAGCAGTAGTGATTCTCGACCCCGAAGAATTACTTAAATATCTGCAAGATTGGAATACTCGTCATCCAGGAATCTGGCAAACTTGGTCGGCACTGACACAGCAACTACTTCATTTACGCGAAATCGAGAAAGCGAATGAATTGATTCATGATGCTTTGCAACGATTTCCAATGCAACCGCGGCTCTGGTACGATCAGGCGATGATTTGCCGACATATGGGGGATATTGAAGGTCAGATTCATGCTTTTCGCAATGCCATCCAGATTGCCCCGAACTGGAGTTATGTGGCAAGAGAATTAGCAGAAACCCTCGATGCCAATAATCAGAGTGAAGATGCTCGAGTTGTACTAGAACAAACAGTTGCTCGCTCGCCGCTCGATCCTGTGAATCACGGGTTCCTGGCAGAACATCTTTGGAACCATGGAGAAACCGATGAGGCCATTGAACGGATTACCCAAAGTCTGCGTTTGGATCCAGGAGCAGATTGGGCTTGGCGAATGCTCAATGAATGGACCGATCGCAGTGAACAGCCTGAACGCGCTGTAGAGATTGCGCGCGAGATTACTCGGACCCGGCCTGGAGATTCGCGTGGCTGGTTAGCTTTGGTTCGCTATCTCTATCAACCGATCCATATCAGTGAGGCATTGAAATGCCTAGAAAAAGCGATTGAACTGAATCCCCGGCAAATAGAAGCCTACGACCTGCTTGCCGAGAAATGGTGCCAGCTTGGCCGATTTGACGAAGCGCGAAAAGCTACAAAACCTGCCATTTTTGCTGATGATCCCCCTTTAATATTAGAAGGCCGCTCGGCTTGGGTCGAAGCTCAAGCAGGGAATTATAAAGAAGCGATCGACCAGATGAGAGCGTTGCTTATTATCGAACCTGCAAATTATTATTGGGGTTGGCAACAGTTGGCAGAATGGTATAACGATGTCGGCGATCATGAAAAATACCTGGAAATTGCCCAGAAACTAGTCGAGATGCGACCCGATAACCCGCTCGCGATCATGACCCGCGGCGATGCGAATTTGCAATTGGGTAATAGACAAGAAGCGAAATCCGATTTCCGTGAAGCACAAAAATTAGCCCCTATTTATACTTCGGCGGGCTTAACCTTATTTGATATTTGTTTAGCTGATGGGGAATATGATGAAGCACGCCGGAGTTTGGCCCTCCTGCAAGAACATATGAATCCTGCTGGGCAACCTTTGATTTCCAGTAGATATGCGCAGCTCGCAGCAGCTCTTCGAAATCAAAAAGAGGCTCTCGAGTATTTGCACGAGGTTTGCACTTTACCGTTCGAGTCGCCCATGCCACTCAACAGTGCCGTTTTTGCACTGCGCAACGCTGGATGGTCTAAACAGGTCGATCGTGTTTTACGGGATAGTTGGAAAAACAAAGAAGGATTTCAACCGATGACACTTCTTCATTGGTTAGAAGGGACAGAAGTTCAAAAAGCCACTTTTGAAGAAAAATTGGATGCAATCAACGAGGTTCTACGTGTTTACCCGCAGTTTATTCAAGGCCTCGATTGCAAAGCCGAATTATTAGCGCGCGAAGGAAAACTCGATGAGGCATTTGCTATCTGTTCTGAAGCCGATTGGAAGTTAAAAACTGGTCAGTCCGAATTACCGTTATTGTTACAAGCCCGTGTTTCTTGGCTGCATGCGGTGAGTGGCAACAAAGAAGCAGCGATTCAAAAAATGCGCGCGATTGTAACCCATGAACCAAATTATTATTATGGCTGGCAACATCTTTCTAATTGGTATGATTCGCCTGAAACGTACCATGAACAACTTGAAGCGACCGAACATTTAGTCCGTTTAGCACCTCAAGAACCATCTTCATATATTTATCGAGGTCGCGCGAAGCAGCTTTTTGGTGATCATCGTGGTGCCAAAGCCGATTTCCAAAAAGCCTTGGAGATCGATCCGACTCAACTTTTCGCAGGCATCTATCTTTTCGATGAACATATCAGCACAAATGACGATGTCGCCGCTGCTCGGACTTTAGCGCAATTACAAGAACATGCCGATGGCCCGCTCTTGCTTACCCGCCAAATTATTTTGGGATTACGGCGTAAAGACATCGAAATGGTCCGTCGAGGTTACGACTCCTTGACCTTGGATCGGGAACTGAACTATCAGATGATTTTGGATATGACGCAAAAAATCGAAAAAAGTGAGTTTTCGGAAATCATCGATCCTATCCTAGAAGTAAATGTCGATGATATGAATGCTTCGCCCGCCTTGGGACGATTATGGGTGGAACGTTGCTCAAATGGGAATCGCTTAAACTTTCTAGCTCGATTACCAGAATTTGAAGATGCCGGCCCGATTTTTGATGCCATTTTGCTGGCATCCATTCAAGCGCTGGCGACACCAGAACGTAAAACCGCCCTGATAGCACTAACGCAAAATTACAAATCAAAATTTCAAGAAAATGACTATACATGGTTTGCCGTTGGTGCCGCTTATCTTTCGATCGATGCTCCAGAACTTACATTAGAATGGATGTCCGACTGGAAAAATCGCTCAATCCAGGAAGGATTTTATTTTCGACCGTTAGTCCTAGCGTTGCGGTTATTGGAAAAAGATAGCGAGTGTGTTAAGGTCTGTGAACATGCTTTACAATTGCAAAACCAGGACGATTCTTTCTCCCTTTTCCATGTCCTCTTGGCTTTTGAATCCGCCTTGGAACAAAAAACCGATGCCGCTTACCAGCATTTAAACAAGATCAATCAGAATCATCTGTATTTCAATGCGACTAAATTACTATTCATTCTTGCAGAAAGTCTCATTAAATTACAGACCTTGCCTTCTTTAGAGAAAAAGAAACAGCTAGTAGAATTACGCAAGCCGATCCTTGCATTTTTTGAACAGCTCGAGCGCAGCCAATTGAGCAACGATCTCAAACGCAGCTTCAATCGCTGGCTAGAAGCTTTTACCCGGCAATCTGGCAGTATTGCCCAGTGGTGGTGGAAAATAAAACATAATTGGAAACCGATCTGGGATAATCCTATCAAAAAACCTGAATCAACACCTAACAATGATAAAACCGAGCCAATAAATGCAAGCAAAGATGTAAACAAAGATTCAAGCAAAGATGTAAACAAAGATTCAAGCAAAGATGTAACCACGAATGCAAAACCAGCAACTGACCTCGAGGCAACTAATAATCAAAAATCTGCGGATAACTCAGAAAATAAAAATGCCCTCTAAAGTTTAAAGTCCGATCCCGAAAAATTGATGAATGGAATCATCATTAACACTACCTATTAATAGGGCTTCGGAGAATTTATAATTATTTAAATTAATCGATAATGAATAGTTAAATCCAATAAAAGGTAAAAAAGTATTTTGGTTATAGTACAAGATAGTCTCTTATCCCCTGAGATTATCTTTTTTCTCGAGTTCAATATCCATGACACCTCTACTTCCACCAGAAGAATATATCGAACAGTCCTATTTCTTTCGTGCACTGCGAGAGAGAATATTGGATCAGATGCCGATACAGGAAATATTGTTTAGTTTGGATCAGGAAATATTAAGCACAACTAAACTCCCTCTGGCCATTCAATTTCTGGCAACGGAAATTAAACATTCCGGTCAATTATGCACCGGATTTAAACGATTAGGACATTATTTTACCCCTTTCCAGATATTTGTGGTTGAACAAGCAGAACAAGAAGGGATGCGTTTTACAATGAATATCGCCCTTCTCATTCTGGAACGAGAAGCATTTTACCGCGCTCAAACAATCTCTAAATCTGGCCTTTTTGTCTATCAATTCGAAACGCTAAGTCGAAATCGATTGGGTTATTTAGAAGGGATCTCGGCAATTAGTGCCGATCCGTTCTACGATGAACAATGGAAATCGTTTATTAGCGACTTACGTAGACAAATAGGTCTTTTTGAGCTTTCCGAACTAATCTATTTGCGGTCTGATTTGTATATTATGGAACAACGACGAGAAGACCCCGATTATTCTCCGCCCAAGAATCCGATCTTTACAGAAAAAGAGGGAAAGATAGCCAAGGCAAGTCGAAATCGAGATCCCCTTTTCTTTTTTGCTGCTCTCAACCGCCAACTTAAATATCCAGAAGTTCCTCGGCTCAAAGCTTCCGATAGCCAAACCGTTCGATTGGATATGATGACTACTAAATTGCGCGAATTAGAAACAAGGCTAAAACTCCTCGAAGGCGAGACTCGAGGGAACATCGATTGGAATACGATTCTTGGTTCTGAAGAATCCCGAAAAATAAGCGAAGATTGATTCAGAGAATTCGGCAATTATTCTTTTAAATTGAATCATGAAATTGATTGAACGAAATGGGGAGTAGAGAATCATCTACTCCCCGAACATTTTTTAAGGATAATAAAAGTTATTTTGCTTTCGGAAGCGGTTTCGGAAGAGGGATCGGATTAGGTTTTGGAACTGGCAAAGTATTTTTACTAGGTAAAGTCGTAACTTGCTCAAAATTTATTGTAATATTTCCATTTACAATCCCTGATGCGACAGCATGGGATTGAGGTTTATTTTGATCTACTGGTGTGATGGAAATTTGGCTTGATTGAATCGTTGCTGGAAGTGGATTAACAGTAGCACTTTTTCGCGCTGTTATAAAATCTTTTACAAATTTATCCAAAGTAGCTCCTTCTAGCTTTATAACTCCATCATCCGATACTTGAATTCCATTAACAGAAACAACATAGGAGATATTTGTTCCCTCCGTAAATTCAATCTTTAAATTTACTTTGTTCAAAATACTCTGAGAAGGTGTATCCCAATTTAGAACTAACTTTTGCGGCTTCGGGTCAGGATCTAGTAGCGATTTCGGATTTGTCGGAGGAGCAACTTCAGCTTCGTAAATAAAACAAACATTACCATTTTTTTGTGGATCCTGAGGACACGATGTATAGTACACTCTAAGAGTATTTTTGGTGGAATCTACCGAAATCGCCCCCTGAGGAGTTGCACTCGTGGAAAAAAGAGGCACAGTTAAGGCATTACTGCGACCGTAAGGGGTTGCAACAACTATATCGATAGATTTATTTAAACTAAATGCCCCTCCGGGTATTTTAATCCTTGCAACTTCTCGACTCAATAAAACGACATTCGGTGGATCAGAGCTTGTAGGATTAAACGTAGTCAAAGATTTCCCCCCTACAATAACTTTGGTTTGAGTCGTACTAAAATTATTCCCAACAATAAATAGGTCAGTCTCCTGATTAGGATCGATTCCAGGTGCACCATACCAACCGTTTAGTTGAGGAGCTAAATTACTCACCCCAGTGGCCAAGAGATCAAAGCCACCATGAGTATTGTCATAGGGAACATTTACTAACTGTTTCTGTAAAGGTAAGCGAACCGCGAGCTGCTCCAATTTTCGATACATTAAAGAAACATCGTCCGGTCGGTAACGATCTGGTTCGCAATCAATCAATTGTTGCTTACGGATTGATTGTACCACTCTGCTAAGTGTCATCGTTTGTTGCATTGTAGCTCGTTTAAACTTAGGATTTGGTAACCTAAACCAATTACTCGTATATTCTAGATCTATATAGGGTATGATTGCTGGCATCACAATCAATGCATCACATTCCCGGATTCCATTTTCTAGATGGGATTGCCTTAATTTTTGTTTATATGATTCTAATCCCGAAAAGAGGGTTTGAAATAACACCGCAGAATTCGATAGTATCGGTGGAGTTTGAAATCGCGGATAAAAGCGCCAGCCGAAAGTATCTGTCCCGTTTGAAAAACCAACCGAAGAGCGATGGATTGCTACCGTTTCATAATCTTGCTGTAATCTTCTGGCAAAACTGGTAAACTGACTCACACCGATTACTCCATTAGTAAAAGCTACGGCTAAAGCGATTCGCAAATCTCGAACCGTTGTGAGGGAATCGAGGATATTTTGATCATCGGTTTGTGGATCGATATTAAAAACATAGATGGGCCAACGAACTTTTACATATTCATTGAATAACTGATTGATTTCAGGAGAAGGACAAGGTAAATAAAATGGCACCCAATGTTCTGGTGCTTGAAACCATGATTTCGTGCTCTGCGTTTCGCGCATATCTTTCATTAGTCTATCATTAAGTAGCGCTGCGCTCATGACGATCACCCAAGCTGCTGATGAACGAATTGATATCAGGTTATTTTGGTCCTCTTTATTCTCTGCATTTGTTAATTGAGTTGTTATTGTATTTTGAAAGATTTTTCGAATTTGTTCTACTTGATTAAAATTATTTTGATGAATCAATTGAGCAAGATTTTCAGAAGCGTACTCCCATAAACTGTAAAATGCTGGTGTCTTTAAAAGATCATAAGCAAGATTTAATTCTTGACGTAATAAATCCTGAACATCCAAATGATAGGCTCGCTTTTCCGCTGCAAGATGATCTTTCAATTGCTCTTTGCAGTACAAGAGTGCTTTGGCGACATTATCGTATCCCATTAATTCAATTAACATCGTATTACCCAATGGAGAGGTAACTTGAGCTGATGCTTGGATTGCCTTCCTTTTCACTAATGGTTTCCACCATTCAGGTTGAAGTGTAGATCGATCAGTTTTAGTTGTAATCGAATCCAGATAACTTTTTAATTTTTGCTCAGAAACATTATCGATCCCCGAGACTATGGGAAGTGTTACATTATTTATGATATCATTAACCACCCAGTTTTGAAAAGTTTTCGAAAGTAAATCTTCTGGTAAATGCGGTTTAATTGTAATAGTGCATTCCGCTCCATATCCTCTTTGAGTTTGTGATCCCGTAATTACAGAAATCGGAATTCGAACTAAATTGATTCGATAGCCTGAACTTTCCGAATTATCATCCCCTTCGTTGATTCTTCTCAATTCATTTAAGAAATTTAAATAACGCATTTTTTGGCTGAGATGAATCACTGGTTCTAGTCCTAATCTTGGTGTACTCCCATCGCTATTTGTCGGAGTTTTGCCCAAAGTTGTCTGAGTAATGTTATATACGTCTTTGGAAGCTGGGATTAGTGTGCTCGCATCGTTTGTTTGACTACTAGGACTTGTGGATTTTGATGCAGGCCCTGCTGTGTTTACTGTGACGTTATATGTTTGACCACCAGTACTTAATGCAGGGGATAGAAGTCCCTTTGTTTTGCTTGATGTGGCACTAGAACTTGGTGGAGGTGATGTTCCTCCTGCCGTGCTTGGTGTGGTATCGGCAGAAATCGATAATGCCATTGCCAAATAAGCTTGGTCCGTAGTTTGAAGGTAACCTTGAATCGTATCATCGAATTTGGATAAATCTCCATGTAACTCTCGTTCGATATCCTGGCGATGGGCCATCAGTCGTGCTTCCCCAAAAACACTCGCTTGCATGGGAATTACACTGCCATCGGTATCGATCCATCTCTCGAGATGATCAATGGCGGCAGCGACCTCCTCTACCGTATACATTTTCCCTTCTGTTTTTTCGCGGAATTTTTTCAATAAAAATTCTTCGCTTTGCCAATGATTTCTGTTGAAAGATAAACAGGAACTTAAAGTCAAAAAACCGAATAGAGTCAAAAACCGTAACAAAAAACATTTACCAGGCATGGTTAAACTCCTCAATTTAGCGAATAGATAAAATGATGTAGCTGTCAAGATGATTGCGAGATGTTGGGCCTTTGTTGCTGTCTAGATATATGTTCGGAAAATCAAAAAACGATCTTGAGATTTTGCAAACGTTTTTATAATAATAATAACAATACCATCCGAGAATATCTTCAAGATGTGGATTTGGAGTTACCTATGTTACGTTATGTACTTGTTTTATACATTTTCCTCAGTTATTGCTATGATCATATGCTGATAGGAAAAGAAACTGGATCTCGACCCAACATTATTTTAATCATGGCAGACGACCAGGGCTATGGCGATTTATCTTGTCATGGCAATCCGGTGATTCGTACACCCAATATCGATCAATTCGCTAAACAGAGTAGTACTTTTGAGCGCTTCTATGTTTGCCCTGTTTGCTCTCCTACCCGCTCTTCTCTCATGACAGGGCGCTGGAATTATCGAACAGGGATCATCGATACTTACCTTGGTCGCTCCATGATGTTCCCAGATGAAACCACGATTGCCGAAATCTTAAAAGCAAACGGCTATCGCACAGGAATTTTCGGCAAATGGCATTTGGGAGATAACTATCCCTTACGTTCGATCGATCAAGGATTTGATGAATCTCTGGTATTAAAAGGGGGTGGAATCGGTCAACCATCCGATCCACCGGGCGGCAATGGTTATTTTGATCCGGTGCTCGTTCATAATGGTAAATTGGAAGCGCAAATCGGGTACTGTTCCAATATATATACGGATGCCGCAATAAGTTTTATTACCAAGCAATCCGATAAACCATTTTTTGTTTATTTACCTTTTAATTGCCCCCATGAACCTCTCCAGGTTCCCCGTGAGGATTACGAATTGTATCGCTCGCTGGATTTATCGGAAAAAACATTCCCAATGATCGGTAATCCCCCCTCACAAAAATGGGACACCGAAAAAATCGCAAAACTATATGGGATGGTTTCTAATATCGATGACAATGTCGGAAAACTGTTGAAAAAATTGGACGAAACGAAACTGACACAGAACACGATTGTCATATTTTTATCCGATAACGGCCCTGCTTTCCCGCGCTGGAATGCGGGATTGCGCAGTCTTAAAACTACTGTTTACGAAGGCGGAATTCGCGCACCGTTTTACATCCGTTATCCTGGGGTAATTGCCGCAAACAAAAAAATTCCCGGAATTGCAGCCCATATCGATCTCCTCCCCACCCTTCTCTCGAGCTGCAACATCCCTTTCCCCAAATCTCTTAAAATTGATGGGATCGATCTCTGGCCAATTCTAACTGGAAAACAAAAAGAGGTCTCAGAAAGAAATCTTTTCTTTCAATGGCATCGTGGCGATACCCCTCAGGAAGGATTTGCCTACACCGTTGTTTCGTCTCGCTATAAACTTCTCCAATCGGGACATCCTACGAATCCTACTAAGAAGAAAGCGAAACCACCAGCGAATCCCGTTGAACTATACGATCTCTCTAAAGACCCTTATGAAAAAAATAATATCGCTTCAGAATATCCAGATATCGTGCATAAAATGAAAAATAGCTACCATGAATGGTTCTCCGAGATGAAGTATGCCAGAAACTTTAAGCCCCCAGAGATCATTCTCGGCAACGACAAAGAACTTACTTCTATCCTCACTCGGCAAGATTGGCGTGGCCCCATGGCAGGTTGGCGCACCTTTGATGAAGGATATTGGCAAGTGAAAATCGAAAAAGAAAGAAACTTTCGAATTGAACTTTACTTCACCCCCCAAAATGTGGATCGCGAATTAACCGTCCGCTTTCTCAACTCGGAAAAAAAAGAGAAAATTCCTGCAAATGTCAAAATGGTTGCTATAGAATCGATGAAACTTCCCATGGGAAACGGAAAGTTCGAAGCAACGATCTCTGGAAGTCTTAAAAGTAATGATCCTAAGAAAGGTAGTACTACAGGGAGATCTGGGGTATCTTGGGTTCAGCTGGAGGTTATCAAGTAGAAAGATTTGTTAAGGAAAATCGATTTGAGAGGCGAAATAACTTTTAGATCGATTTTCCTGCTTCTTAATAGTAAAAAGTTGGTTGAAATATGAGTTACTTTTGTACAATATAAATATTCATAGAGAATTATTGATAAACAACCTGATTTCTACCGTTTCGTTTGGCTTTGAATAAAAAGTCATCTGCTCGGCGAACCATTTCATGAGGCGAAATTGTTTCTCCTTTGTGTAACTCCGCAATTCCCATGCTGACCGTAATATTGAAGACTTTATCTTCAAACCGGAAAGGATGTCGCTCAACCGTCCTGCGGATCCTTTCCGCCACTTCGATCGCTATCGATAGCCCGGATTCGATCAGAATCAATGCGAATTCTTCTCCACCATAGCGAGCGAATAAATCTTCTCTGCGAATCAATTTATGAATGATCGAAGCCAATTCGCGTAAAGCAAAATCCCCCCCTAGATGTCCATACTGATCGTTAATGCTCTTGAATCGATCCACATCAAACATTACCAACGATAATGGTCTCTGATAACGTGTACATCGAAGTAACTCTCGATCTAAATATTCCATCAAATAACGGTGATTATAAACCTGTGTTAACGCATCGATGATGGTAAGCCGATAAATCTCCTCGTGATATTCTGCCTCTATATTACCCCCCGCTAGATAACGATAAATACAATTACCCACCCGGAGATAATCTCCGTCCTTAAGAGTTGAAGCCTCCGTTAGTAAAAGATCATTAATAAAAGTTCCGTTGGTACTGTTCAAATCAATAACGGTGTACTCATCTTTAATTGGTTCGATTCGAGCATGCCGACGTGAAACAGAATTATCATTAATGCTAATTTCACATTCCTCACCCCGGCCAATCAATATAGGATTCTCCGACAATATATAACGCATTCCAATCGCAGAAGTTACTGGATATATATTGACTAGACAAGGTCGCGAATTAGTAGATATGAGTGGCCGATTTTTTGAATAAACCCAGGTTCGATTTACTGGTTCCATGTTAACTTCCAAAAAATTATTTTTTGATTATATATATCTTTTTACTAAGAAAACCAGTGTAATAAAAAGATTAACTTAATTCTCCATCTCCTAAAAGTATCACGACACCGAAAGAAAATTGTTGCTGATCGACTCTACTTGTTGGATAAGAATTCCCTTTATATAACTCTCTTTAAATCAAATAAATCCAATTACATCAATCTAGTATTTCCTTAAAATATATCACAAATAGAAATATAAATAATTCTTTTTCAAAAGGAATGCAAACTAAATCAAAAGTTGCACATTGATTTAAGGATTTTTGGTATAGCTCAATACAAACAAATGGATAATTGAATTATTCAAAATAAGATTTGTTTTACCTACTTCTATTAATCAATTTGAAAAATGGATAATAAGCTGACAATGGGCGAACTTCATTTTGCTTTAACGTTTTAAAC
The DNA here is from genome assembly GCA_021809185.1 of Planctomycetota bacterium. Lineage (GTDB taxonomy): Bacteria > Planctomycetota > Planctomycetia > Gemmatales > Gemmataceae > JAKBAI01. Next base: position 2,582 of record JAKBAI010000021.1, on the reverse strand, counting down.
TGGTCGATGTTCCCAGGATGCCGTGAATCGATGCTTCTGGTTTCGCAAGATCGACCAAGACCGGTTTAGGAGTCACAGCAACCGCTTCATTCCCAGGACGATCAATGGCGGTTATTCGCAAATAGACTTGTGCTGGAATTTTCTTGGGTAATTTCCAGTGATAAGAACCAAGATTGTGCAATCGTTTAGAACCATTTTGAACGGTCCGACTCACTTCGGTCGATGATTCAACGGACTCGCTATTTTCTAAAATGGAAATCCAGGGACCATCTTTGCGCTCACTCCACTCCAAAGTGATCGGTTCACTAGACATATGACGATCAAATGCCTGCCAACGAAGAATCAAAGTATCTTTCGCTTTCGGATCTAAGATAGGGTTATACAGCTTAATTTCAGGCGAAGTAACGTCAACCTCCACCCTCATCTCTGGTAATTCATTGGCTTTTGGTGCTCCACCACTTATACCAGCTCCATTCACTAAAACAATTTTGAAACCGTATACCCCTTCCACATTGGTGCTCCCTTTCGCTGCCAAATCGACTTCGATGGCACTTTCAGGGCGATCATATGTCTTCCATAACTTCCAATTTTTCCCATCATCTCTAGTGACCCATAGCTGAGCTTGTCGTACACCAGAAGGTCCAACCGATTTGACTTCGAAGCCAAGATTGAATTTAGTTACCGATATTAATTGAAGTGGGGCAAGTTTCTTTTCATTGTCGATATTCTCCTTCTGATCTTGATTAAGAGAATCGTTATATCCGGAAATTCTTATTCCAGGTTCATCCGATTGACTCTCTTTTGGAACCCCCGTCTGAGCAACAATTTGCATATCAGGAGGGAGATTCTGGCTCAACGAAGGATTTGGATTCAGCTCTCTCAAAGGGGATGATTCGCCTCCAGAATTAGCAGAATTTTTTGAGGTATTGGCATTGTTCGTGATATTGGGATTATTCCCCATCGGTGTCCATGATCGCGTAGGGGTTCCGTTTGTGGTTCCATTCATCGGATTTAGAGGGAGTGCCGTTGGGAAAGCTGGAAGCATATCGCCTCCGGGAACTGCTGGTTCTGAATTATTGACTTTTGTCAGCTCACTATTGTTGGCTTGATCTTTTACGATAGTATCGGTCTTTATTTCCTTGATGGTTGTCGTCTCATTCCCCACTAAATCCTTGAAATGAATGCGAATCGCCGTGAGATTCAATTTGCGAAACTCCCTTATAGCCACACGGGAATTATGAACTTTTGCCTCGTAACGGATTGGAGACCATTTCCCTTTTGCATCTCGGTATTCTAACCTAAATGAACTAAAATCTGGATTCTTCTCTTCAATGGCGAAATCGAAAACAAGGGAATTCCCCTCGATATGATCGTTTCGAATAGCTAGTTTTGGCTGAATCGTATCCACTAATATTCGAATTCCCGTATCGAGACCGTTCTCATCTGCCGGAGATCTTTCCCCATTGTTTTTAATGACCATCATCGAAAAATAATAAAGTCCATCCTGCGGGGCCTCGTAGAATAAACTTTGGACATTCCCATCTCCACGAGAAGCATTGATCCAATGCTCTCTCTCATCACTAGAAACAAATAAGATAACTTCTCGAATCGATTTATTTTCGTTCTTCAAATCAACCGGTATTTCTACCTTCCGTTCTTGAGAATAGTTTAAAGGAAACTGATTATTGTTATTTTTGGAACTGTTCGATTCTGGAGTCCCTGAAAAGCTCAACAGTCCAGAACTAAACAGGATGACGATGACAGCGACAATATTTCTCATTTTCCCCCCAATGCAAGATATCGCAATATAATAAGCGATCCCCTATTCATCTCTCCATTGACAGATCGTGCTTCGCGTTATCAATTCGGGTTATCCGAGTATTTTTAGAGTGTAACTCGAATAAAATAATTCTTGATGATAACGAATTTTAAGCTTACAAAAACCAAGATAGTGAAACTTTTATAAGTTGAACTTTCTGGTATTGCTGATCTCGAATCTGATTTTCCCCCCAGATTCATCTCGGCTTGTGTGGATCGATCTAAATCTATGAATCAATAATTCTTTGATTTAAAACCAATCATTTCTGGCTATAACTTATTTTCTGAAAGATAAAAGAGATCTTTGGCGATAAATGTTGAAGTTTATCGAAAAAAATACCGAATGAAAATCTCTTTATTTACCAAAAAGGTCTTTGAATCCTCATTTTGTATATTTTCACTATTCAAGCGGATAACAAGAAATCGGATCAAACGATTGAGAAAGTTTGGAATTGCTTGGTTGATCGACATTTAATAAGAATAATACGAGCACTCCATTTCGAGAATCTTTGATCTCTTCAACCACGAATTTAATAGTAATCTAGCAAGAAATTCATAAATTATCATCCAAGGCTTATAGATTTTATTGATAGATAAAAGACAGGTAAAAAGATGAATCAAGCAAACTTAACTCTTCTGTTAAAGCAGTTAAAGGATGGATCAAAAACAATTGAAGAAGTCCAGAATATCATTTCTCAAAGCAGTGTAGCAGAGCTTGGCTACGCTGGGGTGGATCTCGATCGAGCGAAACGATGTGGGTTTCC
>JAKBAI010000020.1 GCA_021809185.1 Planctomycetota bacterium | reverse complement strand
CTCCTGCATTTTCCATCTGTTGGATCGTGCGTTCGACATTCAGAACTCCACCAAACCCCGTATCGATATCACATAATACGGGTAAAGATGTCCCATCAGTAATTGCTCGCGCGGCGTTGACAAAAGTTTCCAGCCCTAACAAACCGATATCGGGGACTCCATTTCCTGCAGCTAATGCTCCACCAGATAAGTAAACTGCCTCAAACCCCAGATTTTCTGCCATGATAGCCATTAAGGGATTGAATACCCCAGGAATGGCAATCGGATTTTTGGACCAGGCACTGCGGATCAGCTCGCCGGGTGAATTATTCGCCATATCGGCTACTCTCGGTAAGGGGTGAACAATCAATAAAAAACAATCAAAAAATCAGTTTGGATTCTAAATCCGAACTGGGATTAAAAGAGAATTCGATTCTCATAAAAAGAGTAATCTAATGTTGAAAAAAAATCATTTACTTCGAACCACAATTTTATCTTTACCAATCCAAGGCCGCAAAACCTCTGGTATAATAACACTGCCATCAGTCTGTTGATTGTTTTCCAATATAGCAACGATCGCCCGGGTAACAGCAATCGCGGTTCCATTGAGAGTGTGGACAAATCGATTCCCTTTACGTTCGGGTGAGCGGTAGCGGATATTGAGCCTTCGAGCTTGAAAATCGGTGCAATTGGAAGTACTAGTCACTTCACCATATTCGCCGCGCGGAAGTTTGGTTTTGGGATCCAGTTCTCCGCGACCCGGCATCCATGCTTCCAGATCGTATTTGCGATAGGCCGGTCCCCCCAGGTCACCAGTACAAGTATCGAGAACATGGTAAGGTAAATTCAACCCCTGAAATATTTTTTCTTCGATTGCCAATATTTCTCGATGGAGCGCTTCGCTTTGATCAGGTGTGCAGTAAGCAAACATCTCTATTTTGGTAAATTGATGAACCCGATAAATACCGCGGGTATCGCGGCCAGGGGCGCCTGCCTCTGTCCGAAAACAGTGCGAAATACCGACATAGCGTTTGGGTAATTCCGCTTCTTGGAAAATATGATCGCGGTGCATTCCTCCCAAAGTAATCTCTGCTGTGGCGATTAGACACAAATCGGTATCGCTAATTGTATAAACTTGTCTCGTTTCGGGGTTGGGATCGCGCGGCATAAAACCGATCCCTTCTAATACATCGATCTTCGCTAGATCAGGGGTAATAATCGGGGTATAACCTTCGCGAACCAGTGTTTGGATAGCATATTGTACCAGAGCGATTTCTAAGAGTGCCCCCTCATTTTTCAGGAAATAGAATTTTTGTCCGGTGACATTTGCTCCTGCCTGCATATCGATTAGATCTAAAGACTCGGCCAGCGTTAGATGGTCTTTAATTGGAAAAGAAAAGGTTGTTGGTTCCCCCCAGCGCCGGACAATATGGTTATCTGAGGCAGTAGATCCAACGGGGGCTTCCGGGTGCGTTAAATTCGGAATCGTCATCAGAGCTTGTTTGAGATTTTCTTCGATCTTCTTGACCTCATTTTCTAATTGAGCAATCTGTTCGCGCAGCGATTTCCCTTCGGCGATTAATTGTTGTTTTTGAGTAGGGTCTTTCTGCATGGGGATCTGTTTGGCGAGATCGTTGGCGCGTTGTTGCAATGTTTGTATTTGCGTTAACTGGGCCTTTCTCTGGTCGTCCAGTTCGATAGAACGATCGATTTCAGCTTGGGGGGCCAAGCGGTTCTGGCAATTCTTGATAACTTCTTCGCGATTGTCTCTGATAAACCCAACGTCCAACATGCTTTACTTATTCCTTTCTTAATTATTCGATGATCCGCATTCTCTATTATTATGAATCGTTTATTCCCTATTTGCCACTTTTGTAATTCAATTATCCTAAAGATTTCTCGATTCGACTTTTTGTAGCCTTTGAATTTACACTACTTTGAATTTGCACTACTTTGAATCGATTTTGCGAATTTAATTCATGAGCAACATTCGATCTTGATTACATACCAATTCTCTTTTCCGCTACTTGGGTGAGATTAGATCTTAAGATTATCCTTATTCCAGTGGCGGGATTGCTGCCAGAAAAGGATCGGATTATCGTAAACCACTTTTTTAATCTCTTCCTCCGTACGGCCGCGGCGTTTCATTTCCATTATAAATTCTGGAACAGCTAAGGGATCCGATTTCCCCCAATCTCCTGCGGAATTAACCATAATCTTCTCCGTTCCAACCATCTCTATTATATCTGCTGCACGAGCAGGGGTGCATTTTGTGGTGGGATAGAGCGTCATCCCGCACCAGAACCCGTTATCAATTGCCAAGCGAACAGTATGTTCTTCGACATGATCGATACAGACTCTGCTGGGCTGAATTCGTTTATCCCCTTGGAGCATATCGATGATCATTCGAGTGCCTTTATATTTATCTTCTAAATGAGGAGTATGAATCAGAATAAGTTCATTCGTTTTCATTGCCAGATCAACATGTTCCTGAAAAATAATCGCTTCATTTTTTGTGTTTTTATTGAGTCCAATCTCGCCAATACCAAGTACATTTGGTCGATTCAAGAATTCAGGAATTAGAGAAATCACTTCTCTAGATAGAGAGACATTTTCCGCTTCTTTGGCGTTAATACATAACCAGCAATAATGTTGAATAAAATATTGTTGCGCTCGTTTCGGTTCGTACTCGGTGAGCTGGCGAAAATAATCATGAAATGCTATTGCACTGCCGCGATCAAATCCTGCCCAGAAAGCTGGCTCACTGATAGCGACACATTGGGATTGCGCCATTCGATGGTAATCATCGGTTGTCCGCGAAATCATGTGGATATGTGGATCTATATAATGCATCTTGATTCCTTAATCATTTTCAATGGATCATTTCAACACCTGCGGAATTATCCTTGGGTTCAAGAATTTTTCGATTTCAGGTAGGTTGCTGTATTTTATTCGCTTAGGTTTTATTCGTTTAGGTTTTATTCTCTTTGGTCTGATCCGTTCTTACTCACCATTCCTCGATACTATTTCATATTTTACCATTCATTATTATATAGAAAATGAACGAAACGATGATTCGAAACCTTATTCAATTTAATTAAATTGCTGTCATCATAAAAAGTGAAAATTACGAACTGACACGAATAACTTTTCGACCAATTATTTTCAGATCTTGATTGGCATATGCCTTTATCGCCTCTGGATATGCGATACATTCTTCATGAAAAACTTTTCTGGCTAAAGAATCTGCGGTATCATTATCTGAAACGGGGACAGCTCGTTGTATGATGATTGGTCCTTGATCATATTCATTATTAACAAAATGAACGGTGCAACCGGTTATTTTTACTCCATGATGAATGACCGCTTCGTGAACATGGTGACCATACATCCCCTTCCCTCCAAAAGCGGGCAATAGAGAGGGGTGGATATTCATTATTCGATTTTCGTATTCTTGTGGAATTCTCAGTTTTTGTAAAAATCCACCTAAACAGATGAGATCGATATTTTTTTCACTGATTGTTTGGAAAATTGATGAACTGAATTCCTCTAGATTCTGGAAATTTTTGCGTTCGATGAGCTGAAACGGGATTCCATAGCGGACTGCTTTTTCATTCCCAATCGCTTTATTGTTGCTAGAAATGACTTGCACGATCTTTGCTAATAATCCCCCTTTGTTGATTTCTTGGACCAAATTATCGAGAGTTGTTCCCCCACCACTAATAAGAACGGCAATTCGTATTGGCTGCATATTTCCTATTTTCATTAAATTTTTGTATCTGATTACCTTATTCTTCAATCTAAGTTAATATTGATTTTCAAAACCTTCTTTTAAAGAAACCACGAATCGATTCAGAAAAATTCCGCTCGTTATCTCTAAGATAAATAATTTAGATTCTTGTTGAACTTCTGATTTCGTTTTTACCCTTGGTTAAAAGTTTACTTTTCGATTATCTCTAATCTAGAGGATATAACTCGAATAAGTATTAGAAGCTCAAAATAAATCTTCCTCGGAAATCTTTTCTTTTTATAATGCGAATGGGTAACTAGTAGCTAGTCACACCTCAAAATTTATTTTAGGGATTTTACTAGCTATCACTAGTTCAAAGAACCTAAATAATTGGAACAAATTCTACTTTAATTGAGATATTCAATTCCAATATCAATCTCTTCAGGAGGAGTGAATGGAAAATTGGGGTTTTGAGAAGGAAGATTTAGTCTTTTTTCTGTACCATCCGCAATAATTGACACGCGGAAAATCCTAATCGGCGAATCAAGTAGTAATTGAAAATCCCTTCTCCAACTCTAGCGCCAATCTTGCCAACGATACCGCTACTCAACAGTGCCCAGCTACTATGCCCTGGTAATATCTCATTTATCTGCGACGAGGTTAGCGATTCGAGTTCATTGACTTGGCCAGAAAGATAGCTATAGAAAAAGACTTTGCTTAATAGTTGAATGGTACCGATCCGATTGGCTCGCAATTGATAGATTTTGCATAAATCGCCCATAAGAGAAAAGCCGCAATAGAGCGTAGCCAACGAATCGATAAGAGAACGTGGCGAAATAGCCGTTGACAAAGCGCACCGTTTGGCCCAATAGTTTATGCGCTGTTCTGCAATTTGATCTAGTAAACCCTGGAAATCTTCAACAAAATTTCGAATGGCTATCGGTTCCCCGCGAAATCGATTGGGATCTAGTAACTCTTCACGTTTGTTCGTTAGTTGTTCGAATTTATCACGAGGCAGAGCAAAAGCAACCAGGGGGGAGCTATTTTTATTAGGGCTAGTAGTTTCACAAGGATAATTTTGCAAATAATCTCGGATTCGTTCCCAGGCCGATTTCCATTGTTCGTGGACAATCTGGCTGCGGATCTGTTTCCGTTCTTCGAGTTCTTGCAACATTTTCCAAGATATAGGAGAATTTTTCTTTAAGCGGTAGTAAAACCCGATTAGTCTAGCAATACTATAGACAATCATCCCAGAAAAGAGGGCTAACAGTGAACCACCAAGCCACTGCCACAACGGTGGAGATTGGAATAGTTGTACTAGAATCGATTGAAATTGATTGATTATAAAGATGGCGAACACCGCAATAAGTAAAAATAAAATCGTTTTGGGGAACGTTCCAAAAAGTCGATTTTCCCAACTCTCTCTGCTAAGGGCTAATAATTCATCATTTGCGAGCTGTTGCCACTCTTGCTGAAATCGTTGCATATCCAAAGCTGCCAGTTCCTCCGCTGAAATAGGAGTGATCTGCTGTGGCAATGGATTGGCATGGGCAAAGCCATCATCATGAGGACGTATTTCTGGCTCGATGGGAGGAGCAGCGGGATCGGTATCCCCAGAACTACTTGAAGTTGTAGGAATTTGGTTGCGAGCGGAGTCAGAATTCTCCCTTTCTGAATTGGAATCAGTATTCGGTAATGGTTTTTGTCGCCGTGGGTTGCGAATATCGTCAAATTCGTGTTGCTTCATAGGGTTAACCAGCATATAAAGTCGAAAAGTTCATTCAAGCCAATTTGATTGGGCGGAGCAGATAACCGAGGGGGTATTTCGGGATAGACATCGGGAAAAGAGAAGCCATCCCCTTGCCAGCGATGCGGCCAATTCGCAGGGACTTCGGAGACGGGGTAGAACTGTTTTTCGTTGGCTGGGAGCAGATTCCCGAGAGGATCGTAACGCAGGGAGCCGATCAAGATTCTTTCGTTGGGGCGATTGGGATCGGTCTGGGTGCCCATGACAGCGGCCACGGAAAAAGTCTTGACGGTGATTCCATCTTTTTGCAACATGAGTTGATACTTTTTGGTCATTTGTTGCAAGAGCCGATCGATATGGCCACGATCGAGCGGGTGACAGCGGTCGATCTTGGTAGCGACGAAAGCGACCCTTTTTATCCAGACCGGGCGGAGCGGGCGAGGGAACAGATGGGTAAGGCCAGACCAGGCCCGATCGAGGGTGCTGTTGCGTAAATGTAACGTATGGAATAAATCTTCTAATAAGCGGTACCAGCTATTATAGATTTCTGTTCCCCCGGCGAGAATCTCCAGAACATCGACAAGAATAACCAGGGCATGGCATTTCTGAAATCCCTGGAACCAAGGAACAACAACGGTATCCCGGTAATGATTGAAGATAGCAGAGAATTTTTCGACTCTTTGGGGATTCGTTTGTTGATAGGACAGCGGTAATGGGCAAAATTGATTGTTCTCATCTAGTCCTGAAAAGCGATTCTCTATCGAAGTCTCGATATCGCCGCCACGGCAAGGGATACCGTTGGTATCCAATAAAAAGACCGAAGGGGAGATATACGGGTGATGTCCCAAGCGCGCTCGTGCTAACCCTCGCCGGTAGGCCAACAACAGTTCTGGTTCTGGCCGATTCTGGTCGACCGCGAGTTGGAAATCTTGAAAAGCAATCTGCAACTCTTGATTCTCTTTTATCCTTTGGAACATCGCTTGCGACCAAGTCAAGAAAGTATTGCTTTGGGGGTAGAGCATTAAAATATCATTGAGCCGTTCGCCGGGTAGATCATAAAATCGCAATTCCGCGTTACTATGCCGCCAATCTGAGCGCTGAAAGCTACAGCGATATTCATATCGGTCACACGTTTTTTCTGGCCATAACCGATGGACCAATCGGTCGCGGTATTGCCGGTACGGAAAGCATGGCCAATTCTTTTCTTGCTCGATCTGCAAAGAGAGATCTTCAAAATGAGTGATTTGGGAATGCTTTTGATTGCCGATGGGGAACGCCAGGGCATCGTGGTGGTTGAGATGATCGATTAGTGCCGTTAAAAGAACAGTTTTCCCCGACCAGCTTGGGCCAACAATCCCAACAAAACATTCTTCGGTTCGCCATTTTTTACCCATAATGAATTCTTTCATACTAACTGATAATCAGATTAGGAATGGTCTCTTCGAAGGTGTTCTAGAACCAATTGTGACCAGGTTTCAAACTCCTCGCGCTGATTCCATAATTGATCGATCGTTTCCCAACCAGTATCGATAATAGCCTCTTCGCGCGAACAAGCGGTAGGTTCTTCCAGGATGAACTGATGCGCGATCCCTAGATGGAGGGTACCAACGTAAATCGTCGGGTCGTAAATAAAGCCTATGATCGATTCTTCGACAATAGGAGAGATTTCTACCTCTTCGTTTAATTCACGCTGCATACCAGACCGATAAACGTTCCCCGTGGTTTCATCGTGGCGATTGATATGCCCGCCAATGCCGATAGAACGTAGGGAGGCCAAACGACGCTCAGATCCTTTTTTACTTCGGCGATAGTAAAAAAGCAAGTCATGATAGCGGAAGATTAGATAAGGGATTAATTGCTTGTATTCTGGATCTTCTTCGACCGATTTTCTTTGGCGAAATTGAAAAGCTTTTTCATCGATCAATTGCAGATACCAATCTCGATCAAAAGTTTTGAAGCCGGCGAATGCTCCAATTTTTTCAAAATGATCTCTACTGATAACTAAAACTTCTTCCTCCATTTTGTTTTGCTCCGGGGGGGCTTGAACTTTATAAATCTCTCTTAAAATTCGTAGTTGCCAATTTATAATGCTTTCATCAAAAAAGACGCCAAGGCAAGGCCTAACAACAGCAGGATCATCATTTTCAGGGTTTGTCGACTATTTCTTCTAGCAAAGAGAAGATCGATTTCGCGTTGATCGCCACTTTGGATAGCGATTTGTAAAGAATGTTCATAACGGCCATCTGGAAAATCCAAAATCTGTTCTTCACTAAAATAACCGGGAACCGCTGCGGTTTCTGGATGGTCTGTGTTATTTGCATTTTCCACTGGTAAAACCATGATGTTCAGATCTAAATCTTCTTTAAAGCACAAACTGGAAAAGGTGATATGTTGTTGCACCGAATAGGGGAGCAATTCCCAGAGATGTTCGATAGGAGCATTCATGGGCTGATGCCGATAGAGGATCATTTTCCCATCTTCAATCAAGGCTTGGGCGGCACCTAACAGCCAAGGGGAATTGCCGTTTTTAAGGATCGATTGTAATTTCGCGGCCGAGCGTAATGGACTTGTCCATTCTTCTTGCCAGTGCAACGTTTCCAAGCGGTGAGAAGTATGCCAAGGGGCTGGAAACTTTCGCGCGATCTCAAATGGATTCAAAATCGCGTTGAATAACGATTTTTGCATTATTAAAAAATGGAAAGACTGTTTACTATGAACCGGCGGCCAGACTACTCGGATAATCGCTACTTGTTGATCGAACCAGGGAATTACTACCATCGCCGGATTGGTCAGCGATAGTTCCTCATCGAATTGTGCTGTGGGCGATTCTTTTACGCCATTTTCGATATTTTCATGATCCTCGTCATTCTCTCCAGTTGTTTCTATCTGGTTTCGTAGAGACTTTGAATCCTGGCTCGATTTCTGCATTTGCGCATGACCAAAAGAGGAGGAATTGGAATGGAGATGTCTATTTTCTGGGAAACCAAAGCGAGTAGCGATAAGCTGAGCATGGATTTCATCTTCTTGAGAAAAATCATCGGATTGCGACTGCGTAATAAATCCGGGGGGATTATACTGCAAAATAGCTTGCTTCAGTTGGAATTTGCGCTTCAATTCAGATACTCCGCAAGAGAAACAACACGATGATCCTGGGCCGATTGATAAATAGCTTCGCATAAGGCGATGGTTTCAAGATTATCCCGACCGGAAATTTCTGGAGTGGTCCCTTTTTCGAGTGCGACCATTAGTTGAGCCATGGTCCCCGCAAAGGCATCCGGGAACCAAACTTCTTTCCATTTAGGACAGATCCACTGATCTGAAATTTCCGTTGAATTCCAGCGTAATGTGCTCGGGGTCGGTTTGGGATAATCGGGCCAGCCGATGGTTCCTAAAGCAGTCCCTTTGGTTCCTTCAATGCGATATTGGATGCCAATCGAAGCGGCTCCCCCTTCACGAGCAGGGCCAGTCCAAACATCGTCCCAAGAACTCGCTCTTAACCCATGATTATATTCTAATATATACAAATTAATACCATCGCGATGCGGAAATTTTGTTCGTGGGTCTGGGGCGGTGCTTGCGAATACTCGTTCAGGTGTCCCAAACCAATAGCGAAATGTATCCAGGTGATGAATACTCATTACAAAGGTGCTCAAAGAGTGTAATTTCTCGCTCCAGGGCATCCAGTGAGGGATAGCACGCATGTCGATTGTCGCAAGAATGAGTTCGCCTAGATAGTCCGATTGAATCAATTGTTTGCTGGCACGGACCGATTGGTCATACCGCATATTTTGATTCACTGCTAAAGTAATATCTGCGTCCTCACAAGCAGAAACAACTTTTCTTGCTAAGGATAAGGACATAGCAAGCGGTTTTTGAGCTAAGATTCCACGAATACTGCTCTTATACGCTTTTTCTTTTTTTCTTGCACAGATTTTGAATATGATCTCGGGCTGGACATCTGGTGGGACTGAAATGTCGAGAATTTCCAGCCCCGGATGATCGAGAAAATCTTCTAGCCGGAAAAATAAATTAGGAATATCGTATTTCTTGGCTACGGTAGTTACACTCTCTTGATTTCTACCAAATATAGCGACCGGATTGAATCCACTTTGCTGATACGAAAGTAGGTGACAGCTCGACATTATAAAACCGGAGCCGATGCAGCCGATAGGGATTCTCCGATTTTGCGGCATTTCCGGAAGATAATCCAAAGTGGGCGCCAACGGATTCGAATTCAGATTCATGGAATCTCTCCAACTCTTCTTTTCATCTCTTTATTCGTTATTGTAAGAGAAATATTGAAATTGCCAGAAATTATTTCAAGCATTCTTAAAAGGCTTCTCATTAAAAGCTAGGAAAACTTGGGAAATCCTCAATCTACTAACAATTAATAGTAAAATCCCGATTTTAGATCGATAAGGGGTTTGTTATCGCTGAGAGATGGAGTTGCTGAGCATGGTAGTTGTTAATATTTTCTCGCCATCTTAGAATAAGGAACCCACGGAATCTGGTTTCTGAAAGGGAAAGTCACGGAGCAAAGTTAGTAAACAGAGGTTAGTGAGTATGAAAGGAGTTATTAGATTTTTTGCTAGTGAGAACTCAGAGATTGTTCCAGGGTGAAGGCTGAGAGTAGGGGCAGGGCAGGGAGCGTGTTTTTCCCCGCCTAATGAAAGAAAATTGTGAAAGAAAATTGCTATTCTCTGAGAACGTCAACCAATTCGATATTTTATACCTATTTTTGAATTTCTCTGAGTTCTATGTCGCTATATGATTTTGATTTTCTGCTCGATAATACCAAGAGAAAATAAGTCAACTAGTTTTGTTGAGCATCTCCAAAAATTCTGCTTCGTTGATGATTTTAATTCCCAGCTCTTTTGCTTTATCTACTTTGGAACCAGGCTTATCCCCCACGAGGACATAATCGGTCTTCGATGAAACAGAGCTACCGGCTTTGGCTCCAATCTCTTTAATTTTTGACTCGATTCCTAGGCGATCAAAGTTTTGCAGCGATCCGGTAACTACGATCGTCTTTCCAGCAAACAGCGCTGATTTTTCTTTATTCTCCCCAGATGATTTTGGTTGCACGTTCTTTAAACCGATCGACTTTATTTCTTGAATCAGTTTTGTGCCAGCTGGACAATGAAAAAACTGATAAATAGATTGTGCCCGTTTGGGACCAAACCCCTTTATTTTCGCCAACTCCTCTTCACTCGCATTTAGAATTTCATCTAAAGAGCTATATTTCTCCAAAAGTGGTTCCGTCATACTCCCACCAAGGAGAGGAATGCTTAAACCAGCGAGCAATCGCCCCAAGTCTCTTTGTTTACTTGCCTCGATCCCTTGGAGGAGATTCTTAGCTGATTTCTTTCCCATTCTTGGTAATTGAAGAAGATCCTTTTCAGTTAAATGATATAAATCAGTAATCGACTGAACCAATTGGTTATCGACTAAAGCTATGGCCATTTCTTCTCCAAGACCTTCAATATCCATTCGGTCTCGACGAGCAAAACTGATCAATCGTTTTGCGAGCTGCGCAGGGCAGGTTGCCTGGTTCGTACAAAAATAACCATAACTGAGATTTGATTCCTCTTTTTCCGTTGGGGAATTGCATATCGGACACGTTTTGGGGAAATCAATTTTTTTCTCTTTTCCTGAACGGGATTCAGAGATAACTCGAACCACTTGGGGAATAATTTCCCCTGCTTTCTCAACTACTACATGGTCGCCTATGCGAATATCTAGTTTATCGACCATCGAGGCATTGTGCATACTGGCTCTGCTCACGGTAGTACCAGCTAACCGGACTGGCGGATCAAATATCGCAACGGGAGTCAACTCGCCAAACTTCCCTACGGAGAATTCGACTCTACCGAGTACCGTAATTGCTTGCTCTGCTTCAAATTTAAATGCTCTTGCCCAACGCGGAAATTTACTTGTTTCTCCTAATTGTTTTCGAAATGCAAATGAATTAACCTTGATAACCATCCCATCGGTATCGTATGGTAAATCATGTCTTTTTTGCGACCATGATTGACAATATTGCACTACCTCTTCGATCGATTCGCAATGCTTCGCATACGGATTCACTTGAAAATGAAATGCCTTCAATTTTTCCAAGGTCTCCATCTGGGTTTGTAGATTTATTCCTTCTACCTCTCCCAAACCATAGGCGAACATCTGTAATTTGCGTTTACTGCATTCGCGTGGGTCCAATAATTTCATCGTGCCTGAGGTAAGATTGCGAGTATTCTCATACGCTTTATCCCCTGCGGATTCTCTTAAGCGATTTAATCGAACCAGTTCATCACGGGTCATGTATATTTCCCCGCGAACTTCAAATAATGTTGGTAGATTCTTGCCAGGAAGTTTTAATGGAATTGTGGGAATGGTTCGAATATTGTGTGTTACATCTTCACCACGTTCGCCATCACCGCGTGTTGCCGCTAAGACCAATATCCCATCTTCGTAGGTCAACGATATGGATACCCCATCGATTTTTAATTCGACAACATAATCTATTGTTTTTACTTTTAACTTTTCTCGAATACTTTGGTCAAAATCGATGACCTCCTCATCTGAATAGGTATTATCAATGGAGAGCATCGGTGTGCGATGGATTACTGCTTCAAAATCTTCGATCGGTGTTCCACCAACTCTTTGCGTGGGACTGTCCGGAGTTACCCATTCTGGATTTGCTTCTTCGATTTTCTTTAGCTTTTCCAGTAATCGATCGAATTCACGATCACTGATCTCAGATACCGAATCTACATAATAACGATGATTGTAATAATTGATTTTTTCTCGTAATTCTTCAACCTCTTTTAAAGTTGCCATATCACTCTCACCTCAGATTTTGTATTCGTATCCCCATTCTTAATCCACTCGATAACTTCTTTTATCTTCTACGCTTTTGAATAAAAATCAATGTTCGTTGAATTCCGTCAGAGCGATTCTTTGACTAAAATTGAAATCGAATCTTATATCGATGATGCGATTTCTCCTATTAAATGCAATTATGATTGAGATTTAAGATATTCACGATACGTTTCTGATGAGATTCCAACAAAGGGATTATTTTTCTTTTCGTCCCCAATCGTCGTTACTTGTCCATGACCCGAATAAACCAAGGTTTCATCCGCCATGGGCCATAAATATCTGAATATTCCTTGGGATAATAATTTAAAACTCCCATAAGGAAAATCGGTTCGACCGATGCTTCCTTGGAATAGAACATCCCCTCCAAAAACCGTATTTCTTTTTGCCGCTATTTCAAAAATTACATGACCAGGGGAATGACCGGGTATTTCCCAGACTTTCATGGGAATTTGGGCAAGATCTAGGACCTCTCCATGAGTCAATAGCCGATCCGCTTCTGGTATTATCAATTCATAACCATAATATCGGCTCAAATTTAGTTCGGGATTTGTTAAAAATGAGGCATCTCCGGAACCGATATAAACTGGGCATTCTGGAAACTTTGACTTCAATGTCGGAACTCCCGCGATATGATCTGCATGTCCGTGAGTGAGTAGAATTCCCTGAAGTTTCAGGTTGTTCTTCTGAATTATTTCTATAATTGTTTCAGGTTCCATCCCTGGATCAATGACGATAGCGGGAATTTGTCCTGAAACTAGGGAAGCATCAGGATTCCAAATGACATAACTATTTTGTAAGAATGGTCTAGAAACGATGGTTTGTACTTTTAAATGGATCATAAAATAAGAATGCCTTTCATTTTTCGGTTTACTAGGAGCAATATTTATTCGGAGAGATTCTATATGCGATTACTGCTATTATCATTTATGGTCAATGGATTGATTCCAATCTTAATGATGAATTCCTGCGAATCTCTTCAAGCACAAGTATATTCATCGAATAATTCAATGCCATTCTCGAAACCACTCGCTTATCCAGTTACCACCAAGACCAATCTCTCCAATCCAATGCCAAACCGATCCCCTACGTTCAAGATAAAAGCAACTTCGGCAGAATCAATCTTGGAATCTGAAGGATCTGCATTTCGATTGATTTTGAACCAAGCGGCTCAAACTTATCAGCAAATTCATCATTATCGATGTATCTTAATCCAAAAAGAACGGCTATCTACTCGCCAACACCATCAAAGCTTCTCGGAACAACATATCGACTTGACCGTTAAAACCCAACCTATTGCTCTCTTTATGAAATTTATCGCCCCGGCATCCGAGGCAGGCCAAGAGGTCTGTTTCAATCCATCGATCTATCCAGATTCGATTCGTGTTCGAGGGAATGGCTTCAAAAGTAAACTCGGCTATTTAACGATTAGCTTAAATGATCCTCGTGTCTTACGAAAGAGCAAACATAGCCTGCGCGAGGCCGGTATTGGTAAGTTAATTGAAAAATTGGATGAAATAGAGAAGTCCCTTGATCGCAAACATTTTCGAGTGGTACTAAATCAATCGATCTGGACAAACCAGCAACCTTATCAGATCGATATCTATCCTTATCCTGTCCCTGAGAACACCCCCTTTGATCGTTATGTTCTTAATTTCGATGAAAACCATTTTTTACCGATCTTGATGGAAAAATATACAACTAAAGTTGTTCAAGGGAAAGTGATTAATAACCTAGAGGAATCGTTCTATTATAAGGATCTGGAAATCAACCGACCGGTTCCCGACGAACTATTTCGCAAATAATCGTTCTCTAAGTTCTTGAATCGCTCCCCTAGCTTCGCTCGATAATTATTCAATAATTACTCGAAAATTACTAGATATTTAGGAGGGGCGTTTACTAGTTTTCGAGACAGTTTATCCAAAATGATTCATTCCTCCTCGCTTGACAATCTAGGAAGGGTATTCTTGACTTTCCATAAGATAGTCCATTTTTGAGATGGTCTATCTTCAGAGAAATGTAGGAATCGTGAAGAATTGCTTTTCAGAGTGGAATTCAAAACAGAACGAGTAAACGGAATCTTTATGTCTCTTTTCTATTGATTCATCTATTGAATCGTCTATTGATTCATCTATTGAATCGTCTATCTAATCGATCCACTGCACAGAGGATGGGCCTTTCTGCACTTTGCCAATGCGATAATTGGGGAAACCCAACTCCGTAAGCTGTTCCTGGATACTATCTGTATAGAACGGCGCTACAATCATGACGAAACCGATCCCTTGATTGAAGACACGATCCATTTCCGGTTGCGGAATATTCCCTAATTTTTGTAGCCAAGGGAAAATAGGTGGAATCGGCCAAGAATTGCGTTCTAACACTACCTGTAAATTTTCTGGTAAAATTCGCGGGATATTGTCGACTAACCCTCCTCCCGTGATATGGGCAAGGCCACGCACCACTTTGCGTTTTACAGGATAATGCTGGATTATTTTCTTGACGGCGCGAACGTATATTTTTGTGGGCGTTAACAGGGCTTCGCCTACGGTTTGTTTCAATTCTGGAATCGTTTGATCGACTTGCAACCCGGCATGATCAAAAACCACTTTTCTCACCAGGCTATAGCCATTGGAGTGAAAGCCACTGGAGGCTAAGCCGATAACATTATCCCCCTCTTGAATTTCTTTACCATTGATTATTCGATCCCTTTCGACCACCCCGACACAAAAACCGGCAAGATCAAAATCCCCTTCCTGGTAGAAATCGGGTAAGATTGCAGTTTCCCCACCCGTGAGTGAACACTCTGCATCGAGACAGCCCGTAACCATGCCGCTTACTAAGGCTTCGGTCAAGTCCGGATCGTCTTTGGCCATTGCAATATAATCTAAAAAGACCAGCGGTTCGGCACCGCAACAGATCGCGTCGTTTACCGACATGGCCACCAGATCGATGCCAACCGTATCGTATTTTTTCATCAGGATGGCAATTTTAAGCTTGGTGCCAACGCCATCGGTGCAGGTGACAATTACCGGTTTGCGATATTTTTTGGCAAATAGTAGCCGATCGTAATCGAGAGCAAATAACGAAGCAAATCCCCCAAATCCATCCAGAACATGTAGCGGATTGTGAGTCTGGCGAACTTTCTTTGCAATTCGCTCTAGCGATTCTTCATATCGATCCAAATTCAACCCAGCATCGCTATATGTAAACTCTTGCGTCATTTCTGGAGATTCCCGTTATTCTTCTCGTTATTTTTTAGTTATTTTTCTATTCTGCAACTTGTGGATAGATGTAAATCGAATCGGTATTTAAGATTTAGTAACCGACAATTGTCGAATAAGCGAAGCCATTTCAATAGCCGTTATTGCCGCTTCGCCCCCTTTATTTCCCGCTTTGCCGCCGGCGCGATCAAGTGCTTGTTCTAACGTATTACAAGTAAGGACTCCAAAGACGATCGGCGTATCGGTTTGCAACGCAACCTGGGCAATACCATTAGCTGCTGCCGAAGCCACATAATCGTAATGATCGGTATCCCCTCGAATAACAGCTCCGATGGCGATGATCGATAAGTAACAATTTTTTTGTGCCAATTTTTTGGCGATAATCGGCAACTCGAAAGAACCTGGAACTCGTACCAGATCGATCTGTTCTTTCGGAATTCGATGCAGTCGAAAAGCATCGAATGCCCCCTCCACCAAGCGATCTACCACGATAGAATTAAACTTCGCAGCAACGATGGCAAATCGATCCTTGTTGGTTAAGCTTTCCAATGCAAAAGTACGAAACCCTTCCACAGATATACTTTCCCTTTCTTGCCACTTCAAACCAGAATTAAATTCATCTATCTTAAGCAACGATTTTTTAACTGGTTAAAATCGTTGCACTCAAATAAGTTATCAATCTCTTATTCAACCCTTTAAATGTCACAATAAAAAATCAAGCAGAGAATAAATGATTATTTCAATAATTATACTTATATAATCACACCTATCTCTAATTATACTTATCTAAATGAATACGAGAAACCAGCTCGATTTATCCGATTCCTAAAGAACTCAAGAAGTCTTTATTCGATTTCGTCCGTTTCATTCTCATGGTTAGCTGTTCCATCGCCTCGATCGGATTCATATCACTCAGAACTTTGTAAAGGAGATAGACACGCTGGAGTTCTTCTGGGGCGCGGAGCAATTCTTCTTTACGAGTACCGGAAGCACTGATATTGATGGCAGGCCAAACCCGCTTATCCACAAGTCGACGATCGAGATGTATCTCCATATTCCCAGTTCCCTTAAATTCTTCGAAGATTACATCATCCATTCGCGAACCGGTATCGACCAAAGCCGTAGCAATAATCGTGAGCGATCCTCCTTCTTCCACTTTACGTGCTGAACCAAAAAAGCGTTTCGGTTTATGTAAAGAAGCAGCATCCAATCCCCCAGAAAGGATTTTACCCGAAGAGGGGGACTCCGTGTTGTAAGCACGCGCCAATCGAGTGATCGAATCTAAAAAGATAACTACATCTTGACCAAACTCCACCATCCGTTTCGCTTTCTCGATTACCATCTCGCTAACTCGCACATGCCGTTCGGTCGGTTCGTCGAAGGTTGAACTGATTACTTCAACCTTCGGGCCAATGACGGTCCGACTCATTTCGGTAACCTCTTCTGGCCTTTCATCGATTAATAGAACAAAGATATAGCACTCGGGATGATTTTTCAGGATGGCATTTGCTAATTTTTGCAGCAAGACCGTCTTCCCGGTTCGTGGCGGGGCTACGATCAATGCACGCTGACCCTTACCGATGGGGGTTACTAGATCGATTACGCGCGTATTGATCTCTTGAGAATCTGCATCCAGGACGAATCGCTGGATCGGGTGTAACGGCGTCAAATCTTCAAAATACGACAAGTGCGAAACCTGATCGGGGTCGATAAAGTTGATCGCCTCGACTCTTAATAAAGCAAAATAGCGTTCATTCTCTTTGGGGGGACGAACTTGGCCAGAAACGAATGTACCAGGGCGCAAGCCAAATTTCCGGATTTGACTTGGGGAGATGTAAATATCATCGGCACATGGTATATAATTGTTATCGGCATTCCTCAAAAAACCAAAACCGTCATCGAGAATCTCTAGCGTTCCTTCCCCCATCATTAACCCATTTTGACGGATTCGGAGCTTCATCAATCGATAAATCAGATCTTGTTTAGATAATCCTGCCCATTCCTCTTTAGTAATTCCCTCCTCTTTCATTAATTTTTGGAGCTGTGCTACGGTCAGATTTGACAAAGCAGTCATCTGATTTTCACGATGTTTTGCTTGCTCGTAACGCTCATGGACATCATCTTCATAGCCGAGGAACATTTTTCCGGGCTTTTTCCTACTTTTTTGGCCGCGGGTTTCATCGCCGCTCGGTTGATTTTCTTCGCTTTGTCCTTGGTTAACGGTAGCAGAAAATTCTTTTTCATTCTGATCCTCGCTACCATCATCTGAAACTATATCTTCTCCCGTTTCCTCATCTCTATTCGAAATGGATGATATTCTCTCCATCTCCACTTCTTCCAAAAGAATATTACTTCCAAATAAATCCTCATTTCCAGCTTCAGATTCCTCACTACTCTCGCTGCTTTGCGCGTTCTTCGATCTACTCTCGATTGCAGATGATTTCCCTTTCTTCGATTCCTTCGTCTTGGCCTTCTCTCCTTCTCGCTCTACTCCTTTTTTCTTACTCGGTTTTTCTTCATTTTCCGCTTTTTCTAGCTTCTCCGACTTCGTTGTCTTCTTTTTGCTAGAATCTTTCACCGCCTTCCCTTTTCGCTTACTTTCAAGTTGCTCCCCATCAATTCCTTCTTGATTAGAAACTTCTTTGTCTGACTCTTCTTCTGATAAAGCATATTCATGGACAGATTCTTTAGACTGCTCTGATTTTAAGTCTCGAGTATTGCTTCTATTTTTGGAACTTTTCGTAACGGATTTGTTCTTAAGACGATTCTTTTTGGAGTTTGTCGCCTCTTTGTCATTCGAAAGTTCTCCTATCTGATCAGAAACAGTCAAATCTGTTTCTGATTGTTCTCGCTCCGCTACCTCGGTAACAGAAGGTGCTTCCGTTGACCGTTTCTTCTTCGTTGACTTCTTGGCTGATTTAGTTTTTTTTATTTCCATATTTTTTTTCTTACTCGATTTCGATGTTTTCGTCATTTTGTTTGTCGAATCATCAGAAATACTTTTTTCGAAAGAATCGTCCGGTTTGGATTGTTTCTTTTTTGATTTCTGCTTCGAAACCTTTTCTGAATTCTCCTGTACTGTTAATGGAGTTGCGTCCACTGTTGATTCCGATAAACTACTTGTTTCAGATTCATCGGTTCCCTTAACTGGGGGTGATTCTTCCTCTTGAGTTAAATTAGTCTCACTTTGTATAATTGATTCTTTATGAATGATTTCCTGTTCTTTTGGATCGAATTCCGTTTCGATCTCCTTCTCATTGCTATCATTTTCTTGAGCGATTCCTTGTTCATCCGATCGTGATTCACTTGTCTTTTTTTTATCATCCTGGATAGCAAGGCTCAGAACTTCTGTAAAATTAGAACTAGCTTCCATTTGGTCAGTATCTAAGTTCAATGATTTTAAAGAATCATCTCGAATCTTGATTTGTTCCATCTGATTGAAATCACTTAATGGGATTTCGTTCGGGGGAATAACTTCTGTGTGGGAATTCGAATGGAGATTCGATTCTGGTGGGATTTTTTCAGCTTGCGTATTCTCAAGAGCGATGGTTGATGTCATTTCACTGGAACTACTATTTGTTATATGAACTATTTCCCTAGAAGGGAAATCATCATTTGTATTATTTTGCTGAGTTATTGGTAAAAAAATCTGGTTATCGTTCCCCGATTCGATTCCTTGAATACGGTCGGTATTTTCCATATTTTCGGAGTTTCCATAAGAAGGGATCTCTAATTCTTTATTAGGAATCTCCTCGTTAATCGAGTTTCCACTAATCGCATTCGAAATTTCAGTAGAAATTGCAATTTCATGAGCAGTAAAACTCTCTGGCGTGAGCTGATTAGGATCACCCGAAAGGGGGTGTGCTGTGGAGAATGTACTTTCTTTATGATGGTTAATTCCATTAAGAATAGTCAGTTGATGGATTGTGTCTTGATTAATAGCTTTCTGATTAACAATCTCCTGATTAACAACCTCTTGATTAATAGCCTCCTGATTAACAATTTCCTGATTAACAATCTCTTGATGGGTACTCTTTGGATGATCAGCTTCTTGAAGAACCGCTGACTCAACCGGTTTCGTTGTACAATTAGAAGAGGATAATATATCATTTTCTGACAAACTTAGATTAACTTGAATTTCAGATAACGCCTCATTTTCTGAGATATCTCCAGTTGAAACGAAGTTTTTTTTATCATGCAATAAAGAAGAATGATCAAGATGATCTAGCTTACCAATTTTGGTTTCATCTGGATGATTTTCAATAGATGGATCTGAACTTGATTCCACCGAGTTCAATTGGGGGGGCATCGATTTTAGTTCAGAAGAGATATGAATTCCTAACTTTTCCTTTTTATTAACTTCCTCTTTATCAATTTCCTCTTTATTAACTTCTTTATCGTGTTCAACTTTCGTGTTACCACCTTCATCTGCCCTGATATCGGAGGAGTTTGCTTCCATATTGTCCTTTACGCGCATATCCTCCGCAAGATCCGCTCTTAAAGAAGGGGAAAGGTTGGTAAGTGCTAAATTTTGTTCAGATAAAGGAACATTAGGATCGTTCATGTTATCGATTCTCCATCGGACATTCGAATAACTTCATAACAAATACTATTTGGATTTCAACATTCTAAAACGATAGAAAAGCGATCCTATCTTAGAATGCGAACCACAGACAAAGTCGGTTTATAAGCTTAGGTAATTCATTTTGCTTTTTAGATGAAGTCCCCTCTGTTTGAGCCGGTAGGCACCTGAATTACCAATCAACATAAGTTTAGCATTTTGAAGTTTTGAATTCTCTATCTCGTACAAATGATTTCAATTGTCAACTCTTACTCAAGAATAATTCTATAAGTTCCAGTCTAAAAAAATAACCCAAAACGGAACTCGATCATTCCTTCTATAATACTCTAAATCTTAACATCGAATTTGTTCATCGAATCGCATTTCTGAAAAATCGAAAAGAACTCTATGATCGGATTCGTTAATAAGTCGCAAGGGTATAGAATCAGCTAAACAAAGCTGAAAAATAAAATATTCTCATAGTAATAGTAACACATATTCTCGATTCTTAATTACATAAAGTACAATTGATTCCCTGTTAAGATATAAAGATATTGGACATTAATAATTTCGCACGGAACATTCATTAGCCAATTGCCAGCTCGTTAATAACCGATCGATCTGTTTTTGGCTGGCTTCGATAGAGTGAGAATTATCGATAGCGACATCGGCAAGCGTTGCTTTTTCGGTTAAAGTGAGCTGCGCTGTTTCTCTCTGGAATAATTCTTGTTGACTCCACCCGCGCTGATTTATCAATCGTTGTAGTCGCAAATATCTTGGCGTATGCACATAGACCATTTTGGAGCAGATTTTATTCCATTTTGCTTCTACCATAATTGCTGCATCGAGAACAACAAATTGGTAGGAAGGATTATCGTCCGCTTCTTTAATTTCTTGGCGAATACGCTGTTCGATCCAGGGGAAAACCATCATCTCTAGATTCGCTCTCTCGACGGCACTGGCAAATACGATCGACCCGAGTTTTTTCCTATCGAGCTGATTTTGCTCATCTAATACTCGCTCCCCCCAACGCTGCACAATCATCTGGCGAATATGCTCTTGCTGGTGGGCTTCATGACCAAGTTTATCCGCTTGGATGAGCTTTCCCCCTTTTTTCGCAAAATACTCCGCAATTTCTGATTTTCCACTCCCAATTCCACCAATAATGCCAATGATCATTTTTTTCGGGTTCGATTGATCAGTTCTTGTGCCCATAATAAATATCCTTATTTCACTTTTTGCAAAAAGTTTATCACGATTCTTAAAAGTACCTTCATTTTAACGATCACAAAGAATCAACAGCTTATTGTTCAACCCATAATACCTATCATTCTTTACAGTTAACTCCGTTTAGGCTTAAGTTCAACAACTTTTTTTTGATCCGTTAACTTCAGTCAGCAGCAGATACCCTTTTCATTATTCTTGATCAAGAACTATCTCATTTCGGATGGCAATCTTTTTCACTTTTTGGGCTGCCATTCCTCAACTTCTAACCAATTATCTCCATAAGAAATATCGACGATCAATGGAACTTTCAAAGACATTGCTTGAGTCATCTCTTTCTGCACCATGGTTGCCAATTGATCCAATTCGCCAACAGGGGCTTCAAAAACTAATTCATCATGCACTGTTAATAACATACGAGACTGCCAATTCCCGGACTGCAATTTCCGATGAATTCGAATCATCGCTTTCTTTAATAGATCCGCAGCAGATCCCTGAATTTCCATATTAATCGCTTCGCGTTCGGCACCGTTACGCGAACGAAAAGTAGAATTGGGTCGAAGCGAACCAGGATCAACTCTTCGCCGTCGCTCCGAAATAGTACGGACATAACCATGAAGTCGGGCCTGATTCAAAAGCTGATCCTGATAATCGAGTACCCGGGAGAATCGAGCGAAATATTGCTCGATAAATTGTTCTGCCTGTGTCCGAGTAATTTGCAATCGCTCAGCTAATCCATGGGCACTCATGCCATAAATAACACCAAAATTTACCGTTTTTGCTACGCGCCTCATCTCTGAGGTTACCGCTTTCTCTGTAACCCCAAAAATTTCCGCAGCAACCGAGGAGTGAATATCTCTATTCTCCTGGAATGCCTGAATCAATGCTTCATCCCCACTCAAATGGGCCAAGAAACGCAATTCGATTTGCGAATAATCGGCACAAACCAGTTTCCATCCCCTCTCCGGTAAGAAGGCCTGTCGAATTTGCCGCCCTTGATCTGTACGCGCAGGGATATTTTGTAAATTCGGCTGACTAGAACTCAGCCGGCCTGTCGATGTAATCATCTGATTGAACGAGGTATGAATTCTACCTGTTTTGGGTTGAACCAATTCAGGTAACGTATCAACATAGGTTCCTTTTAATTTTGCTATTTGTCGATATTCAACGATTTTTACTGCGATGGCCGCCTTAGGATGATCCAATCGAGCTAATTTTTCTAATGTTTCCTGATCGGTGCTCGCTTCGTTTGTTTTTTCGGTACGTTGTTGAACAGGAAGTTTCAGCTCGTCAAACAAAACCTCTCGGAGTTGTTTTGGTGATGCGATATTAAATTTGTGTTCCGCAATTTCATAAATGTCGCTTTCGATCGACTTTAACTGCTTTTCCATTTCTAAACTTAGCTGTTTCAAGAAAGCTACATCTAACCGGATCCCATGCCATTCCATCTCCGATAACACTTCCACCAACGGGATCTCTATCTCTTGATAAAGAGTCCAAAGCGAATTTTCCTGTAACTCCTTTTCTAGTAAATGTGTTAATCGCCAAGCGGCATCTGCATCTTCTCCAGCATAGGTCGAAATATCTGCTAATGGCACTTCATTCATCAATTTTTGTTGCTTTTTATTAGCGCCGATCAAATCGGTAATCGGTATCATCTCATGATGAAGATATTTTGCGGTCAAGTCATCCAGATTGTGACCCCGTTCCCCAGCATGCAACAAATAATGCGCAAGCATCGAATCCCCATCAACCCCCCGAAGTTCGATCCCATGGGAACGCAAAATAGTTCGATCGAATTTGATATTCTGATTGATTTTCTTTTTTTCTTCATTTTCCAAAATCGGTTTGAGCTTTTTCATCGTCTCTTCCAAGGACAAAACCTTTTCACGAGGCGGTCCCTGCAAGGCGAGATAATATCCCGTATTTTCCTGCCAACAAAACGCCATTCCAACGATCGCACTTTCAATTACGTTTAAACCGGTTGTTTCCAGATCCAATGCAAACCGATTCTGTTTCTTTAACTCAATCAGGAACTCTTGGAATACCTCTTTGCTTTGAACGAGCTGATATTGCATGTGCCAATCTGCGGATATTCGACTCGTTCGCAATGATTCCCCATCGGATGAAACCTCTTCTAGATCTGCAAAAAGCGATTCGCTTTCTCGATCGGATTGGGTTTTTAGAGAGGATTTATGCTGTTTAGAACCATTTTCAGGATTTTCAGAATGCTTAGCGGTTGCGGCGGGTACTTGGCCATCCTTCGAAATTAGAGAACTATTTTTATCCAATTTCCTCTGAAAAGTGCGTACTTTTTCTGAAAAGGTACGAAAACCTAGCGTTTGGAAAATAGTCAATAACTCATCGCTACGCCATTCCGGATTGTTCCATGACTCCCATTCAAACTTTATGGGTACATGTGTTTCTAAACGAACAAGCTTTCTTGTTCGTTCTAAACTACCATCCTGCACCGCGAGCTGAAAATTCTCTTTTATTTTCGGTGGTGTTAATTTTGCTTGGTTCTCGATCATTTTTTCTATCGAGCCGAATTGTTGTAATAGCTTGGTCGCTGTTTTTGCACCAATCCCTTTAATCCCCGGGACGTTATCGACACTATCTCCAACCAGTGTTTGATAATCAACGACTTGTTCTGGAGTGATTCCCCATTCTTCGAACAAAGACTGCCGATTAAAGAAATCTCTTCTCTTTAAATTATAGATCTGAACATGGTCTGAGATTAACTGCCGGCAATCTTTATCGCTGGAACAAATAATGACTTCGGTTTTTCCATTCTGATTTTCGATCCCTAGTCTAGCCAAGGTTGCAATAATATCATCAGCTTCGTATCCCGTTTGTTCCAGTACAGGAATCCCCATGGCTTTCATGATTTGCTGAATGATAGGAATCTGCAAAATCAAATCATCGGGAGGTGGTTCCCGATGCTGTTTGTATTCTTTATAAATCGTGTCTCGGAATGTAGGGCCAGATGTATCAAATATTCCAATTAAAAACGCTGGTTTTACTTCTTCCTGGATATAAATAAGTTCGCGCGTTACCCCATAAACCGCATTCGTTGGTCGACCATCTGGAGCTTTCATGCCATTTCGAATTGCATGAAACATCTGATAAATGAGACCATGAGAATCCAACAAATATATTTTTTTGGAATCATTTGACATAGTTGAATTCACTTGTTTGATAATAAAACTATTCTACTCAGGTAGCTACCATAAGAACGAATTCATTGTTCAGAAACTCAGATGGAGTCTCAGATTCAACCATTAGATTAAAAGTCACTTTAAAAATAATCATAATAATTCAAATGATGAAAACTTCCTTGGGAATTTATAATCTTTCGGGACTATCCTATCAATCGATTTGATCCTTCAAACTCAAAGGATGCAAAAAATTCAAACAAAAATACTATGGAAAATACTTGAAAAATACTTGAAAAATACTTTGAAAGAGTATTTTACAGGGGGAATTACGCCTCTTCATCCGGTGCAATCATTCTTAGATTAAACGATTTTTGTTGAAGTACGTAACTTCTCTTTATGATATAACTGATATGAATTAGTGTCAAGAACCAAAGCTTGTCAATATTAAATATTCTAACAATCTTTCTGGTGTTTCTTTCTAGTGATTCTTCCAAGTTACTAAAATCAGAATCTGATCCCCAAACCGGTCTAAAAATCAATGAATTGACTATAAGGTTACGGAATACGAGAGCATCCAGCAAAAACTTATTCCCAAGAACCTTTAAAATCCTCTGTGAAAGCAAAAGCAAAGTTTAGTTAGGAATTTTTGCCCCTCCTCATTTATATTAAGTTCTCTAATTCTTTTTTAATGTTTTAGATTCTCAATCAATAAATCGACAAATCTGAAAATAGATTCCTAGTTAATCGCTTCGAATGCTGAATTCAGTCCATAAAACTTTTTTAAAAAAGCTCCCAACAGAACAAAACGACCATTCAGAAAACCTGTACCTGGCCAAAATTCCAAAAAAAATGAGACATATCCAAATAATTTTCTCAAACTAATGAAAGAAGAAAAAAGTTGTAAATACTGATTTCAAAGAGACTTTTGAATTTTGGATTAAATTGCTTTTTTAAACAAATCGATTTTTTTTTGAATTTTATCTTCATCATTTCTAAACATGAATCAATCCTGATCGATTTCAAATTGATCGTCATAAATCATTATGGGATAGATAGTTTTGCATAGAAAAATTGATAAGTAAATTTGCATATGAATAGGTAATAACATCAATATATTTACATTCTTTAATACGTGAAATGGAGTGGAAATGCCTGTTTTTCAGGGTTTTATTGGCATTTTTAGATTCCAATAATTTCTTTTCGAAAAGGATTGACTTCTCCGTTGAAGAAAGATATTTTTCTTCATATAAAAGTTTTGGATTTATGGATTATAACAATTGAATTAATGGATTATTGGGTTGTGATAATTGGATATGATCGAATGATAATGATATTTGAAGATGTTTGGAGCTTTGCCTTATCGCTCCAGAATCTAATTAATTTAGTTGTGGCAAAATCAAAACGATTATCGAGAAAGCGTTATCTTGCTTTGAAAGAATTTTCAGAGATGACAAAGTATTTCACAAACAAAATACAATCAGTATATGGCCCCAAGAAACAACAGAACTTTTCTCTTGGTCATTTTTACATCGTCAATCATAATTCTCTTGAACATTTTCCGCCTGTGTTTATTGCTCAGGATCATAGGAGATGGGACGTTATAAGTAGTAGTTCGAGTTTTGTTCGGTCGATGAATTCCTGTAAACTAGATCAAAAATTCTATTTAAATTCATTTAGTAAATGGGATCAAGCTTGCTAGAGAAAATCCTTTTACTAATGCGAATTCCAAAAAATTCAATCCCTTTTGCAAAAATCATCAAAATGCAAGCTTTCTGGCTTCATTAGGCATTTATTGATTGAAAAATAGAGCAAAAGTTTAAGAATTCATCGGAAAATAAAGAACATTATCGCTCACGGAATACAGAACAAAAATGGAAGAAATATAATTTCATTTTTGAGATTGTCTTCTATATTCCGTATATCCGAACAAATGGAGAAATTGAGAAACCTGCTTTGTGAAATGATTTCACGCGAGTAAACCAAGAGGGTTGAGTCTCAAAAGAGAGGATAGCTGCTTCCTATCCTGCATTTAATTAGCTTTCTCCGTTTTTCCTTTGTCTGATTATTATTGGAAGATAGTCAGTTTTTGTCGATTCAGAGTTGCAGTCAATAGGATGTTGTACTGTGACTCTTTTCAAGTCATTTTTAACATTATTATCAACCAAATAACCCAAGCTTTTTCATAATAAATTCATTTTTAGGTGTTCGAATGTACTTTGAATCATTACCCCATTTTCTACATTGATTTCCCCATCCAAACATGGTCTGCTACAATTTTTAGAATGAGAAAGGAATCGAATTGAATCGATAGGGCATTTTATTGATGAGTATCTCAAGAAATTCCTATTAGACATTTTCTATTATTTTAAGATCGGATAATGATAAAAATCATTTTTTCCTGAAATACTAGTAGATCCAAATCATTTTCCTTAGATGCCCCATCTGGAATTTTTGATGATCATTAGCTATCTTTAATTATATCTTTTAAGTCTCTGAGTATTTTTGGATTGTACTTATGGAAAAAACTATTTGGAATTGAACGGACTTCCAAAACTATTTAGGTCAAAGATTAGAAATTGATAATAATTTCTTAAAGAAAAGAAACAATAAGAAATATAATTCAAAATGAGTTTGTGACTTATATTGAATTGAACAGGATAAAGAAGTATCTAATATCAAAGAGATATTTGAATTAACTAGAGAATCTTATTGGAAATTCCAGATTCATTAAATTTAGAAGATAGGGGAATCTGAATGATCGTTTCTCCTCATCTTGGTTAGGGGTTGAAAGAATGCCGATCGGTCTTTTGGATCGACTTCAAGAAAAGATTTTGATTTTAGATGGTGCCATGGGCACCAGTATCCATCTTTATGATCCTAGTGAAGAGGATTGGGGAGGGAGAGAAAAGATCAATCTTTGTGATTATATCGCGGTCACTCATCCCGAATGGATTTACGAAATTCATGCCGGATTTCTCGATGTTGGTTGTGACGCTATTGAAACAAACACCTTCAACGGCAGCAAATTAGTCTTAGCGGAATTTGGCTTAGCAGATCAGGTTAAAGAATTAAATCGCCGAAATATCCAAATCGCGAAAGATGCTGCTCGAGCTTTTAGTACCCCTTCACAGCCACGATTTGTAATTGGATCCGTTGGTCCTGGAACTAAACAACCGTCGATAACCGACCCTAGTATCGCTATTTCTTTTGATGAGTTATATGATTCCTACAAACCGCAGATGGAAAGTTTTGTCGAGGAAGGGGTGGATGCGGTTCTCATCGAAACCTGTTTCGATATTTTGCAAGCAAAATGTGCATTGATATGTGCACTCGATGCCATGAAAGCAAAAGGGGTTAAAATCCCCTTGATGGTTCAAGTGACCATTTTGCAAAACGGAACCATGTTGGCCGGCAGCGACATGCAAACCGCTATTACTACGTTAGAAGCGTTCAAAGAGGTAGATGTCATCGGGATGAATTGTGCCTTAGGCCCACAGGATATGCTTAGTCATATTCAGGTCTTAAGCAAACATTGTTCCCGCTGGATTAGTTGTTTACCTAATGCTGGATTACCAGAAATGGTAGATGGCAAGGCATTCTTCCCTCTGTGCCCGGCAGATTTGAGCAATTGGCTCCAACGATTTGTCGAAGAATATGGTGTCAATATCATTGGGGGTTGTTGCGGGACTACCCACAATCACCTGCGGCATACCGTGGAATCGTTGCGAGGGGTCAAACCACGACAAAGACAGGTTAAGACCGAACCATCGATATCTAGTTTGCATTCCACTTTTTCCCTGCATCAGGAACCTCGCCCTTTACTGGTGGGTGAGCGTACGAACACGAATGGATCTCGCCAATTTAAACGATTACTCGAAGCCGAGGATTGGAACGGTTTAGTAGAAATGGCGATCGATCAGGAAAAAGAGGGGGTTCATGTCATCGATGTGTGCACCGCTTTCGTTGGTCGTGACGAAGTTCGAGACATGCGCGAAGTGGTTCGCCGAGTCAATGAGTTGGTCCGCGTTCCATTAATGATCGATTCCACCGAAACTCCGGTACTCGATACTGCCCTCAAACTTATTTCTGGCAAAGCCATCATCAATTCGATCAATCTTGAAGAAGGGAGAAAGAAGATCGATCAGGTTGTTCCATTAGCAAAACGTTATGGGGCAGCTTTGGTGGCATTGACCATCGATGAAGAAGGGCAGGCAACTACCGCAGAATGGAAATTCCGAGTTGCGAAACGCATCTATGATATTTGCACTCAGGAATACGATATTCCCCCAACCGATCTACTCTTTGATACGTTGGTTTTCCCGGTAACGACCGGGCAAGAAGATTTACGAAATAGTGCGGTTGAAACCCTGGAGTCTATTCGTAGGATCAAACAAGAATTGCCCGGAGCTTTAACTCATATCGGTCTGTCCAATGTGAGTTTTGGTTTGACCCCTTACGTTCGGCAAGTTGTCAATTCGGTCTTTTTACATTATGCCCTAGAATACGGTTTAGATTCGGCAATTCTCCATGCGGCCAAGATCATTCCATTATCTAGAATCGATGATACAGGACGAGAACTGGCTCGGCGATTGATTTTTAATGATCGAGTTGCGAACGACCCATTACAGGAATTGATCAATCATTATGGCGATAAAAAAGCAGAAGGGAATAAATCGACCGTATTTCTTGGGGAGACAGTCGAAGAGCGATTGAAACAGGCCATTATTCAGGGCCGGAGACAATCGCTTCTGGCCGACCTAGAAGAAGCAAGAAGCAAATACAGCCCATTGGCGATCATCAATGATATTCTGCTCGATGGCATGAAAGTCGTAGGGGATCTGTTCGCTAGTGGCCAGATGCAACTTCCGTTTGTTCTCCAATCTGCTGAGGTAATGAAGGTTGCTGTTAGTCAACTGGAACCTTACATGGAAAAAGTACAGGGAACAGAAAAAGGGAAAATTGTCTTGGCCACGGTGAAAGGGGATGTTCACGATATTGGCAAGAACCTGGTCGACATTATTTTGTCGAATAATGGCTACAAAGTCATCAATCTTGGCATCAAGCAACCGATTGAAAACATGATTCGCGCTTATCAAGAACACCAAGCCGATGCGCTTGGCATGAGTGGTTTGTTGGTCAAATCGACGGTAATCATGAAGGAGGATCTACTCGCTTTGAATGAACGAGGACTGAATCCGCCCGTTATTCTAGGCGGAGCTGCTTTAACTCGTCGATATGTCGAACACGATCTCAGAAATATGTACCGCGGAAGCTTATATTATGGCGAAGATGCTTTTGGCGGTTTGCATATTATGGATAAGATCATGGCCGAAAAACGACTTCTGAGTACGGGTAGTCGGGGGCTCTCTGGGTTAGTCAATCGCAATAACCAACCGAAAACTCATCTTTTGGATCATTTTGAACCGGCGGCGACTTCCCAAACAAAAAAGGATTCTCCAACCTATTCGACTAAACTGCCTTTAGCGAAGAGCATTCCACAGCCAACGTTCTTTGGGGCCAGAGTCAGAACCGATATTCCGCTTGCCGAAGTTTACAAATATATAAACGAACGCACCCTCTTCAGCACGCAATGGCAATTCCGCAAAAACCGAGTCTCTCCCAAAGAATATCAACGCCAGATGCGCGAAGAAGCTTACCCTGCCTTAGCCAAACTCAAACAATGGTGTTTGGAAGAAAATATATTGCAACCAAAAGTTGTTTACGGTTTCTTCCCTTGCCGAGCGGAAAAAGATGATTTGGTCATTTATGACTTAGAAAGCAAAAAAGGGAAAATGCGTTTTAGCTTCCCCCGGCAAAATTATGGAGATTATCTCTGTCTTAGCGATTATCATCGTGGTGTTGATCCCCATTCATCCACACCATTAGCTGCTCTGCAGGATGAGTCCCGCTCTGGTCGAGTTTCCGAAAATGGGAATGGTAACTACGAAAAACCGAGCTCCGTAAAATCGGTTCTCCATCCGCTCGAAGAGGGTTGGGATGTTGTTGCTTTTATGGCGGTTACGGTCGGCCATGAGGTGACTAAACGGGCTTGGGAACTAAAAGAAAAAGGGGAGTTCAAGAATTACCTCTATCTGCACGGATTGGGTGTTGAAACCGCGGAGGCATTAGCCGAATATACTCATCAGCTCATTCGAAAGGAATGGGGAATTGCTCAAGATGACAGTTCCGATATCCATAAGCTGTTCAAAAAACATTATCAAGGTTGCCGATATTCTTTTGGTTATCCCGCTTGCCCTAATCTGGAGGACCAATCGATGTTATTCGAGTTACTGAACCCAGAAAGAATTGGGCTGACTTTGAGTGAGCAGTTTCAGCTCGAACCAGAACAATCGACAACTGCTTTGATCGTTCACCATCCGGAAGCGAAATACTTTAATATTACCCGTTCGGCAAAATGTTTCGTTGAGGAATAATTGCATTAACTATATCGAATAACCATTTCGTATCGGTGTTTTCACTTTTTTAGATGGGGACTTCGCTAACGAAACATAAATAGGATGAGGAAATAAGGATGGTTCCCAATAGCTCCGATACAAGGATACGAATCAACGACCTGGTGGTTCGTTATGGGAACTATACTGCTGTTGATCATCTGAACCTGCAGATTTATCGAGGCGAATTGTTTGGTTTATTAGGCCCGAATGGTGCAGGCAAATCTACGACGATACGAGTTTTGATCGGTCAACAGATTCATACTTCGGGAACTGTCGAGATTTTGCAGCTTGATATTCGCAAACAGTGGCAACAAATCAAATCGTTATTTGGATATGTTCCCGATCGAGATAATTTATTCGATGAGTTTACCGGTCGAAGAAATCTGCAGATCTTTGCTTCGCTTTACCAGGTGCAAGCAAGTCGAATCAACCAATGTCTTGAGATGGTTGAGTTGAGCGACGCAGCGGATGTTTTAGTTTCTGGTTATTCGCTTGGTATGAAAAAAAAATTGTTGTTAGCGAGAGCGTTATTGCATAATCCCCCTGTTTTATATCTGGATGAACCAACCGCGAATTTGGATATTCGCTCAGCTGAAGCCGTTCACCATATTTTGAAGAAACATGTACAGCAGGGGAATACAGTCATTTTAACTACTCATAATATGCACGAAGTAGAAAAAATATGTGATCGAGTCGGCATTATGTGCCGTGGCCGATTGATTGCCCTGGATTCTCCCCTAGCTCTTCGCACTAAACATACAGAACGAAGAGTCGATGTTATTTTACACGATGGGAATCGTCATGAAATCTCTCTTGACGATCGTCATCAGCTTAGTCATTTGAGTGAATGGATTCAGATCGGTAAAGTGGCGAGTATGCATACGAGAGAATTTGATTTTCATTCTACTTTTCTAAAATTAACGGGAATGACTTTTGAATAATTCGATGGTGCTTGTAAATTACAAAAGGGGATGATGAGATCAGAATAGTCAAACTATTTTGACAAGTATATAACTTATAACAGAAAACCTTTACCAGAATGTAAAAATCAAGATCAAATAAGGTTTATCGGATCCGCAAGATCGGAAGAATCAAAATAGGGTCTATTTCCAACTTTAGCAAGATGCTATCAGGGAATGCAATCATAATGCAAATTCGAGTTGTCAAAATTCGCTGGTATATACTTAAAATATTATTAAAAAAAGAGATGTGGCGTCATTTGAGCAATCGAGGAGGACTAGTGCTAGCTATCCTTCTGGTTGCCGCAGCGATGATCATTTCTATTTTTGATGTGGGTAAAGAGAAATCTACTGAGTTATTGGGGGGAATTCACCACTGTTTTATCCATGGAGATACGAACGACCCTTGGTTCCAATATTTAGAAAACCACGTTCCTAACATGTTAAAGAATCGATTGCGTTTTCGCCAGCTACCGCAAAATCTCGCTCCAGATCAGTTTATCGAATATCCACCGGGAACCGCTGCGATTGAAATACGATCTCCCAGAGAAACTCGAACTAGCAAAACGAGTTACCAGATTACACTGATTCATCCGGTGGGAGATCGAGCCAAAATGATGCTCTATGAAAATTGGTTCTGGCGCGAGAGTTATGCATTTCAGTTAATTCGTGCCAATCAGCTACTGGAAAAAGCAGGGCTTGGAAAATTAGAAAGCCCAAATTTTACCCAGAACGAATCAGAGAATGCCTGGTTGATCCAGGAAGCATTTGCCAATCTAGAAAATCGTATCTTAAAATTAGATCCGTTACACTCTAATACAAAAAATGGTTTAACCGCTGGTTTACCCTCGATTCCTGAATATCAAATTGAAGAACAATCGCGGCGAGAGTCCAATCTGGATACCAATGCAGCAATTACAACCGCTCTTATCATTTTTTCACTCTTTTTTACTTGCGTATATTTAATGCCCTCTCTCACCTGTGAAGAACGCGAGCGCGGCCTTCTTCTGGCTCAAGCATTATCCCCAGCAACATCTTTAGAAATATTGATTGCAAAATTTTTATTCTACCCTCTTTTTGGTATCGTTCTCGCCTTGATCCTCGTAGGACTCCAGCAGCCTATTGTTCTCACCAAACCGATATTTTGGATCGGTTTAATTGTTCTCGCCGCTGGGAGCTTAGGTATCGGTATGACTCTAGCCTCATTGGCAAAAACCCAACGCAGTGCTAGTTTAGGCGCCCTGATATATATGCTAATCATTGCCTTATTTTTACTTATCTGTCAACAACTAAATCTCCCTTTACTATCCTCCTTTGTTTTGGAATATCATGCACCGAACTTGATGTATGGGATCCTCACCAATCAAATGAAGCCTCTTCATTGGACCCATCTTGGACTAGTTTCTGCTCTTTCCATGCTCTGGATCGTTATAGCTTCTATGATTTTTCGCCGGTGGGGTTGGCAGTAAAAACCCTTGATTTCAAATAAAATTGGAGCCAGGAATTTTCTTCTAAATACGTTTCTTCAATGTACAATCAGATAGATCCACCAAAAAAGATAGGAAATACCAAAACCTTTTATATCAATTTATGAGAAGAAGCGATCACGGATTACTGATTTAAGAGAGCCGCCATAATTTACTTTTTAAACCAGGAATCCAATCTCATCTGATTTTTAAGGATATTCCCCTGAAAAAAGTGGTTTAATTGCTTTCGTCATTTTGCGTAAAACAGATTTTCTAAAAAATACCTATCTGATACATCACCGTAAAAAGTTCGTGCTCAAAAAGCAACTTCAGAAAAAGCAACTTCAGAAAAACCTAATTAAACAGTGGACGATAAACGAATATCGATAACCAAGCCTTGGATAGTAATATAATTAGAACGAAGTCTATGGAAAATCGTGGAGATTAAAATTCGTAAGAATCTATAGCGAAAAGCGAATGAAAAATGAATCGACGTTTGCCATTTGCATACTAGTAGAATTGATCTTACTTTTATTAAGTCTGAATCAAGAATTAACAATTTGATCGACAAGATTAGATCGTCTCTTTAAATGGTTTTTATACAATTAGCTTTAATAAGAATTTTACTTAATAGGGTAGTCTAACATTACAACGATTCAAAACTTGACTATCAACAGATTATCTACTGCCCAGATGTTAGAATCTTTTATGGGAATATCTCAAAGATAAAAATGAGCGGATGTTCCAAAATTACCAGATTAGATAAGCAAATTTGTGAGGGATTTTATCTTGGAAAAGTTACCTTCTTCTAATTCTCCAGTTCCGGAATACACCGTAGAAGAATCTCCTCCATCGGGCGAAGAACAAAATCGGAACTTGGCCAATAAAACAAAGGAAATAGCACAGGAATCAATTTCTACAGACAAACCTAATTTTTCTGATTCTGTGAGTGAACCATTAAATACTCCTTTAAGTTTCTTGGCTGCTGAACTCGCAAAATCTCCGACGAGCGAACAATCAACTTCAGCTCCGATCTTGACTCAATTCTTTGAGCCTCTTCTAACTAATGTTCAAAATGATAAAATACCGATTTCAACGATTGCTTTAGATTCATCTAAAAATGAATCGAGCTGTCCACCCAATGCTCCTATTAGTTCGTTAATTTCATCAAAAAAATCATCAAATTATACTGCGAAAGTTCCAGAACTCGAATCGATCACTAAAGAAATCAGCTCAGGAGCATCAAAAAACAGGAACGAAACTGACCAGAAATCAGATCAAAAAGGGGGATCAATCCCGTTATCATCTACAATTCCATCGAGTCAAACTCAGAACGAACATAGTGTAAATGAAAATCAACCGCTTGGGATAACCATTGAATCGGTTCAGCAAGCTTCAACATATTCTAAAGATTCGAATCAGCTTCAGCACAAGCAAATAGATGAAGATGAAGACTTAACGGAATCGAAAGGACTAGGTCTCCAGATCGGTCCTTATCATTTAATTAAGGTGCTTGGGGAGGGGGGAATGGGAACCGTTTATTTGGCAGAACAGATAATCCCAATGAAACGTTTGGTGGCCTTAAAGCTGATACGAACCCATATGGTTCATAGGACTCATCTCCTTCGATTTCAAGTCGAGCAGCAGGCATTAGCCTTAATGAATCATCCTAACATAGCAAAAGTTCTCGATGCCGGAACAAACCAACAAAACGAACCATTTTTTGTAATGGAGTTAGTCCCTGATGGCGAAACTCTCTTACAGTATGCCAATAAAAATTCGCTATCGATAGAAAAGCGAATCCAGTTATTGATTAACATATGTTTGGGGGTTTATCATGCTCACCAAAAGGGGATCATTCATCGCGATTTGAAACCATCCAATATCCTTGTTGGGATTTATGATGGCCAGTCGATTCCCAAAATAATTGATTTTGGAATCGCTAAAGCGATCTCGGGAAATTCTTTAACGGAAGAATCGCCCCAAACCATTGCAGGAGTTGTTTTGGGTACTCTTGAATACATGAGTCCGGAGCAGGCAAGTCGAGGTGAAATCGATATCGATACCCGTTCCGATATCTACTCCCTTGGCATAATTCTATGCGAATTACTTACCGGTACAACCCCAATCCGTTCATCCCTGAAAGGATGTCATTTGCTTAAAGCTTTGCAAAAAGTAAGTGAATTTGAGTTCCAATCCCTCACTTCTGCGGTCGAAACATTAGAGGAAAGCGAATTGATACAAATCGTTACCGAAAGAAAAATCTC
>JAKBAI010000234.1 GCA_021809185.1 Planctomycetota bacterium | reverse complement strand
ATTTCTCGCTGCCGCTTGGATATTTCTCGCTGCCGCTTGGATATTTCTCGCTGCCGCTTGGATATTTCTCGCTGCCGCTTGGATATTTCTCGCTGCCGCTTGGATATTTCTCGCTGCCGCTTATAATTTAAATCCCACTCCCTTGCTCATGTTCTACCACATGCAACCCACACTCTTTTTTAGTCTTCCCAGACCATCGCCCCGAACGCTCATCTTCCCCATCTTGTACCGCTCGGGTACAAGGCTCACACCCTATACTCGGATAACCCAGATCGTGAAGCTTATTATAGGGAATCTGATTCTTCATCACATAGGACCAAACATCTTTGATTGTCCAATCGAGTAAGGGATTGATTTTTACCAATTGAAATTTAGTATCCCAAGAGATAGCTTCTGCTGATTTACGAACATCTGTTTGATCCCGGCGAATGGCACTTATCCAAGCTTCGTATCCAAGAACGGCTTTACGTAACGGTAAAATCTTCCGATCGTAACAACATTGATCGGGACGTATATCGTAGAGCGGCCCACCATGTTCCTTTTCGTACTCCGTCACGGTTTTCTCTGGATAAATATATTCTACTTCGATACCATAGCGTTCTTTGATTTGCTCTCGCACCAGAAGTGTTTCTTTGAATTGATACCCTGTTTCCAGATTGATAATACGCACCCGCTTATCTATCTGTGCAATCATATGAATGATGCAGCACCCTTCCACGCCAAATGCAGTAGCCATCATTAGTTTACCAGGAAAGGTTTTTATTCCCCAAGCCAATATATTTTCTGGTTTTTCTCCCCTCATCGATTCATTCAATTTGGCTAATTCTTCAGGAGTAAATCGGGGTACATTCGTCGTTGATCTTTCCTGTCCCACTATATTTCCCTTGTCCTCGCTTATCTGAAAATCATTCTGAATGATTTAGATTTTTTCTTTTAAAGATAAATAGTTTGTGACTCTCTGTATCAAATCTCAATTTTTTTAGGTTTTATTATCCGATGAAAATGGGATGATTTGTTGACAGATACTCTCAATTTCTAAGCTAATTATCCACCTTCTTCAGTCATCTTAAATTATTTTGCAATCTCGTCGAATTTTTTCTTCTATTTTCCGATTTCTTAAATATTCCCATCAATTATTCCCATCAATTATTCCCATCAATTATTCCCATCAATTATTCCTATCAAATAACCTGTCTTCATGGGATTCGACTATCGTTCGCAAACACAGTATTCCACTCGATTACAAATTCAATTAGATACGTCTTATTTTTATAACCATTATACTATTAATCTAGTAATTCTTCTCGCATGATCAAGAAAGCCTCAGCGCTTTCCTTTTTAAGGTTTAGATGATTCTTTCTTAAGAATAGGTTCAAGGGTCACAATCACTTTGGTACCTTCCGCAGGAATTCTTTCCGTAAAGGCTTCGAAATTGCGTTGCGCATCATCTTTTGAACTTTTTATAGGAAGATCAAGCAACGAATCTGGAAAATTGGAAACAGAGAAAAAATCACCATTATTGGCGGTATAAAATTCTGTCCCTTCAGGATCATCGGGTGCCTTGACCAAACGACTACCTGCAAATACCCAATCAACCTCTAATTCCTTTTTCGTTTGTTGGTCTTTAATCCACTCTTGTGCTTTTGCTGTCTTCAACTGACCATCCTTATAATAGGTCAAGCTAATTCGAATTGGTGTTCCAGTTGCGGGGGTATATTCCGCTTCCATGGTCTTAGGATTATAGAATTTTGCCGGAGAGCCTGGTTTGGCTCCAGTTGCCAAAAGAGCGGCATGGATCAATCTACCATCAAGATCGACATGCAAAATCGATTCGTGTTCCTTGGTAATAGATTTGCACAGAAATTCTTCAAGAATCCCTCGTCGTAAACAGACTTCGGCGATAAGGTGAACTTTACGAGTTCCCTCTTTTGTCTTTTCAAAATAGATTAAATTTTCATTCCCCCCCTCTTTGCCCTGATTTTTACTCTTTTTTACCTGAAAAGGGATCCAATCTTTTGGAATAGCTGGGCTTTTTTCTTTAGGTACTTTCTTTTCTGGTTTTATTAAACTGAATTGGTTATCCTCATCATTTCCCGAATTTTGGTTCTTTAAATTCGACTTCGAGTTGGCTTTCTTCTCTGTTGGATTCTCTTCTTGCTCTTCCCAGGAAATACCATTCTTTCCTTTTAATTTTTGGGTAGAGTGATCATTTTTATCAAATGAAGTTGCATTCTCTAGGCTTTCATGATGGTTTTTTGTTTCACTTTTTTCTTGAACAACCTTCGTCGGGTTTTTCTTCTTCGAATCAGTGGTGTTCGACTGGCAGCCTATCTCCAAAGTAATGACCATTGCCAAACAAAGAATTAGAAAGCCAAAAGGTAAAAACTTTTTCATAATTCAATCCTGTTTTGTTTCTATCTATTATTTTATGAGAACATTAAACAAATTAAACAGCAAATCAAATTCCAACCCTAAGCCAATTATCTCAGATGATTCTTTGAAGATAGTATTAAGGAATATTTATTGATAACTAACATGATTTTACGAGAAAATGGGCACTTCATGAATCAATCTTTTGGATCTTAGTCGATCACGAATTCAATCATGGTCAAAATCTGGATAAGAACTTACCACCAAAATCAAGATCAGATCAATTTATATCCATTTAGATAACTAGAGCAATAAAGATTTGAGGAGAGAAAATAGAACAAAAAAAGGAGTGGAATACGAAATCGAAATCAGAAAAATTTAAACTCACAGCCACTTTAAGTCAAGAAAAGGATCTACTTTTCTTGACTTAATAAATTAGAAAATCCAGGACAAAAACCTTTGATAAACGTTTCAATCCTGATTATTCTTTCTGATCTTTAGAAACAGGAAGGGATGTGGCAAGCGATGGACTTTGAGATTGTTTTTCCGTTTTGGATTCCCCTTCTCGAAGGAATTCAATAATGGCTAGACGACCGCCATCCCCCAATCGGTATCGATTCAATTTTAAGATACGGGTATAGCCCCCCTGACGATCCGAAAATCGTGGAGCGA
Organism: Planctomycetota bacterium; assembly: GCA_021809185.1. Lineage (GTDB taxonomy): Bacteria > Planctomycetota > Planctomycetia > Gemmatales > Gemmataceae > JAKBAI01. The sequence continues at coordinate 5,214 of JAKBAI010000234.1, read as the reverse complement.
TGGTCTTGAAAAGCTTGTTCAGATGAGTTTCAACGAATTCATCTTTGACATAGATAGCCGATTTAGAGACAGGACCAAGTCGAGCAATAACTAATCGGCGAGCGTGGAGCGTATCCTTTTTGGCAAGAGTAACCAACTTTTCAACAAATCGGCGGAATTCCTTGGCCTTAGGGATTGTCGTTTGAATACGTTCATGTTCAATTAAAGCAAGAGTCATATTGCGAAACATGGAACGGCGGTGAGAAGCATTTCTGCTTAATTGACGGCCTATTTTACGATGTCGCATGGTTATTTATTTCTCCAATATTAAATTTCTAAATCTTCTTCAAAGTCTATATTTATGGTTTATAATATTTGATTATTAATTTTTCTAAACGAGCAATCCTATCTCCGAACAGCGGCAATCTTCATGCCGAGAATAAGACCCTTTTCTGTCAGTTTTTGTTTCACCTCTCGCAAAGTGGTCTCACCGAAGTTTCTCACTTCAAGGAGCTCCTGTTCACTGCGGGAAACCAGATCACGGACCGTCGTAATATTTTCCGATTCGAGACAATTGGTTGCACGAACTGAAAGATCTAATTCCGCAAGACTCATATTCAACTTACGTTCTAATTCCTGATCGACGGAATCACGATTGGGAGGAGGTGTCTCAAATCGTTCATCGATCGGAATTTCACTTCCGGGATCCGAATAATGAACAAAAGGATTGAGATGTTTGCGGAGAATCTTAGCCGATTCGACCAGTGCCATGGTAGGCGATACGGTACCATTCGTAAAAATTTCTAGAATCAATCGATCATAGTTGGTCTTCTGACCGATACGAGTTTCCTCGACGGCGTGTTTAACTCGAGTAATGGGAGAAAAACTGGCATCAACAGGAATAACCCCTAGCTCCTGTTCATTGGCAAGCGCATCGTCCGCACTGCGATAACCTCGCCCATTCTCCACAGTCATTTCCACATAAAATTCAACATTTTCTGTCAATGTTGCAATGACATGTTCAGGATTGATTATTTGAATCAGATCATCATGAATAATATCCGCTGCCCGAACTTCCCCCTTTTCACGGCGATCAATTTTGATGACTCGGGGTAAATCACTAACATTTTTTACAACAAGACTTTTTATATTGAGGATGATATCGGTCACATCTTCCACAACGCCTTTAATGCTTGTAATTTCGTGTTGTACCCCTTTAATCTTCACTCGGGTAACTGCACTGCCTTCCAAACTAGAAAGTAATAATCGCCGCAGACTGTTCCCAATCGTCATACCGAAACCACGCTCAAATGGTTCGATCGTAAACTTACCGTACGTATCGGTAAGTGTTGCCCGATCGGGTGTGACGCGATTTGGAATTTCAAGACCACGCCAACGAATTCTCATACAACAAAACTCCTGGAATCTTAAGACCTTTAACCTTCAATTAAATTCAAGGCTTCAATCAATCAAAAAGACTCAATATTTTAGATACGGAAACAGTTTTTACAAGCTCGATTTTACGGGTTTACCCAATTGTCAACTCAGTTTGATTTTCCTAGTTCTAAATTCAAACTAATATTCCCATTGGAATAGAAAGTAAACTTTAAATAATTCTGCAAAGAATTCACACTTATTGGGCCACAAAAAACCGCAAATAATTCTTTAATACAATTTATTAATTAATTTTAAAAATTAAATACTCTTAGGAAATATTTAACGAAACCAAGCCAGAAAAAAGAGAAACTCTTATTAATCCGTAAGGTTTTATTTTGTGATTTTATCTGAAAGTATTTTTGTGAAATTCGTATGGGATTTAGATGCGATTTCGTTCTCTCAAAATGAATTCAAGGGAACGAAATCTAAATCAAAAGCTATCGGGTCGCGATTTCGATGATCAACTGCATCTGAATTTCAGAAATATTTCGGTCGACATCGGCTTGGGAAGGTAGCCTAGTCATTCGTCCTTCGGGAACATCCCCTTGAATGACTTCAAGAAAATCAGGGATATCAGAAGGAACCTCTTTAGCTAGATCACAGCTTTTACGCACAAACTTGACACTTCGCTCTCGGATTCTGGAACGGATAGTGTCTCCCGGGCGTAATAATGCGGAAGGGATATCACAAGGTTTTCCATTAACCTCGATATGACCATGGGAGATAATTTGCCGTGCCGCCCGGCGAGAGGGAGCAAAACCAAGACGGTAAACAACGTTGTCTAAACGCCGTTCAAGCAAACTTAAAAGCTGCTCACCCGTATTTTCTGGAGAACGTGAAGCTAGCGCAAAATAACGGCGGAATTGTCTCTCTAGCAACCCATAGAAGAACTTCAATTTTTGTTTTTCACGCAAACGTAAACCATATTCACTCAGCTTACCCTTACGCGCTCCATGCATCCCTGGAGCAGGCAATTTCTTTTCGATCGCGCACTTGGGAGAATAACATCGAGCCCCCTTGAGAAAAAGCTTCATGCCTTCACGACGGCAACGCTTGCAAACTGGATCTATATATCTAGCCATAATGAATCAAATACCCGCAAAATTAAACTTTTCAAAAAAATCAAATACCCTTAAATATCAAACAACATAACTAATTAAGAACCTATCTTCTTTAGTTCAGGCAAATAAATTGCATAATATTATGCTTTTGTAATGGCAAAAATGGATGTTAAGCCAGCCATCAAACAATATTTTATCTTGTGGTTGTACTTTTCTACCACAAGATAAACACTGAAGCAAAACAAGAATCCTCGAGATAGAATAACTTATACTCGGCGTTTCTTCGGAGGACGGCAACCGTTATGTGGAAGAGGAGTTACATCCTCAATCATTTTAACCGACAAAAAGGAAGCAAGCGCTGTAATCGCAGATTCGCGACCAGCACCTGGACCTTTAACACGCACATCTATCTCTTTAAGCCCGTATTTAGAAGCTTTTTCCGCGGCGACTTCAGCAGCTCGCTGAGCAGCAAACGGGGTCGATTTCCGGCTTCCGGTAAAACCAACAGTTCCTGCTGATGCAAAGCAGAGAGTATCCCCTTGCGAATCCGTTATAGTGACAATGGTGTTATTAAAGGTTGACTGAATATGCGCAACCCCTTTGGTCACATTACGCCGTGTTTTTTTCTTTTTCGCTTTAGCCATATTCTCAGTTACTCAATACTCAAATTTTCTAAGTTACTCAAATATTCTCAATGACTCAAATTTAATACTCTAATGAGTCTAAGCATTTTGATTAGGATTACTAAAATAGATGCAATAAACTCTTTAGTTAGAGCAAAAAAATGATAAACGGATCAAATACCATTTCGAATGGTATCCGTTTATCGCAATTCTTTAACGCTCTTCTTACTAGCTACGGTTTTTCGAGGCCCCTTGCGTGTTCGTGCATTCGTTTTGGTCCGTTGACCGCGAACAGGTAAACCACGTCGATGACGAAGACCACGATAAGCTTGGATATCTTTTAGTCTGTGAATATCCTGATTAATTCGTCGACGCAAACCCCCTTCGATCGTGTATTCGCGATCAAGGATCACCGCTAATCGAGCTAATTCCTCATCGCTCAGTTCACGCGCTTTTCTTTGTGGATCCAGCTTCGCTTGGCGGCAAAGCTGTAAAGCCAACGTAGGACCAATCCCTTGTAAGTATCTCAAAGAAATATGGGTCGGTTTATTCGAGGGTAAATCTACCCCTTGGATACGTGGCATCGATCAATAACTCCTACTTATTTAATAATTATATTTTGCAACTTCAAATTATTCTGTTTCTCTGAAGTTTTGACTTTCGATTACTTCCAATTTTTTTTCAAATTTATATTTTCGATTCTTCAATCAAAATTCTACAAAAATTCTCTATAAAAACATTCTTACAAAAAACAAAATTTCATTCTTAAATTCTGATAACTGTCTTAATAAAATCTACATAGCAATTCATAACTTCTTTTATTGTATAATTTTCCTTGAGAATAATACTCTCTTAGACTGCTATGATAAAATTAATTTCATTTATAAATCGCTTCTAACAATTATCCCATTCAATTCTCTTTTTAATTTACTGTTTTATTTCCCTTTTATTACCCTTGACGTTGTTTATGTCTTGGATCAGAGCAAATAACACGGACTTTACCATGTCTTTTGATCAGCTTACACTTATCACAAATTCTTTTGACACTTGTTCGAACTTTCATTGAATCAAACCTCCTAGTAAAGGCACTTTTTTATTATTTCTCAGGTCTCTTAAATTTACTTTATGATTAGTTGATTACAGTATTTAAACCTTATGATGAGTTTCTAGGGAATCAGAGCTTGAGAAATCAGGACTTCTTTCAAAAAATCCCTTTAGTATTATATTCTTAACTTCCAAGAAAATTTTATGTTTAATGTTTTTCCCAGCTTAAACCCGTTCGTTATGTCTATCTAACTTAGTAAATCGATAGATAACTCAACCATCAATCAAAGTTAACGATCTTTATTGGAGTTTATAATTTCAAACACTCCCTTTTTGACAGCTATTCTTGTGATCCAATTTTGGAATTCAATAGTCTATCGGGTTTCAAGTCGTCAGCAAGAGGAAAAATCAAAAAAATTCTAATCTGACAGATTTGTGAGCATATTTAAAAGCCTAATGATCATTTTTATGATTTGAGAATCGGCCCATAATACGATCAACAATTGAATTCATATTAAGCTCATTTTAATTATATTATTGGAGCTAAATTAGAAAAATATGGTAACAATAGACACGATACTAGAGTGATAATCAATTTTCAAACCGATCCTCATTACTCTTGATATTCAAAATAACTTTGGCAAAGGTTAGAATATTTGATAACATGGGAAAGATAGCCATTTTTCAGAAGAGAAGTTTGAACTTCATCAATACTAGATTCAGAAATCAGAAAGGGAAAAAAGTATGGGACTCGAACAGGAACAAACCCCTCAGGAGCAACCCCCTCAGGAGCAACCCCCTGAAGTGATCCTAGGAGCTGATCCAGGAGGAACGCAGAATCCAGAACCAGAACCAGTTCGTAATTTCGATGACGCATTCAAAGAGCTATTTACCGTCTTTTTACAGGAGATGATCAAAGAATTTGCTCCCGAACTGTATGAGAAAATCGACTGGGACCGGATGCCAGAATTCCTCAACACCATTCTCCGGGATCAAAACAAGCTGTTCAATGACGAAGCGAGCGGTAACATCATCCCCGATTGTGTTGCTCGTCTGTTCTTTAACCTATT
>JAKBAI010000233.1 GCA_021809185.1 Planctomycetota bacterium | reverse complement strand
TTAGGCCATTGGAAAATCGGCAAGCCAAAAGTCGATTCCGTGATGAAGAGGTGGCATGTTACTGGTTCGAAAGGGGAACAGGTTTTATCGAGCTGTCTTTTATAATCGCCAGAGACGACAATGATTTGCTTTTCATATTCCAATCGAATTTGGGCGGAGCCGAGTATATGGCCAGCTGGGTGAAAAGAGATTGTAATTCCTCGATGACGCAAGGCTTCCCCATAAGCAAGGGTTTGTAATTGGATCGAGGAACCTAATCGACTATAGAGGATATTGGCCCCGGGTTGACAGGTAAGATAGTGCTGATGTCCACGCCGAGCATGATCGCTATGTCCATGAGTAATTAGTGCACGATCGACGGGAAGATGCGGGTCGATGTAAAAGTCCCCCGGTTCACAATATAATCCTTTTTCTGTATTGTGGATAAATGGAATCATGATTAATCTGATTTGAATTGTATTGCAAATTTAGCTATAAGGGGATTTCAGAAAATGAAACGAATAAGAAAAAGAAACTAGAAATCTGTTTGGCGAGAGAGAAATCTTCTGAGCCAAACAGAATGAGCTAACTTACTAATTATAGAATCCTGGACGTGCTATTTTGGTTCCGGAATAGAGAAATTAAGATCTTTTCCATCCAATACTCGAAGAAAACAACCAAAATCTCCAGCCGTTCTGGCCGTTACACGGATACATAAATAGTTCCAGCCTGATTTCAGTTCTAGGGATTGCTGGAAACTTTCTGGAACAGCTCGGGGAGAAGAAAAATTCTCCTGCAAACTAACTCCATTCAAATAAATCCGATAGCGATCCTTTGCACCAACAGATAATTTTACACGTTGATTTTCTTTGCTTTGAATAGCGACCACGATTAAACCAGTTGCCGGTAATTTCGAATAGAGCGATTTCAAATCGAAGAAACCGTTCAAGTCACTATTGAAATTTTGCAGCTTTTTATAGAGCTGCAATTTACGAAATTCTTCGGGGGATTTAAGCTGTGCAGCAAGATTATCGGCTTGAAGTTCGTTGGCAAAGGGACCAGATACCCAGCCTTGTTTTATAAATCCGCGTAGAGACTCTTGCTGATCCTTATTTTTCAAAAAAGCTACCAGATCGATAAACTCGGTATAACTTAATTGAGCAACTGCATCGGCGGGCATCAACGACAGCTTGGAAGCAGAGAGTTCGTCAATATCATCGCGAGCAACTCGAATATCCTTACCATTGGCATCTCGCAAAATAACTTCACTGGGTTTGTCCACCACTTTCAAACCGGTTAGTGTTTGGCCATCTTTGGTGACAAGTCGATAAGATTGGAACCCTTCTTTTATCTCTTTACTCGGTTCGATAATCGATTCCATTATTTTTTCGATCGTCGCGGTGTCCCAAAGGCGGGTTAAGACTGGACCAACATTTCCGCCAATCCCCTCCATTTGATGGCATTGAATACAAGCCAATGTCTTGGACCTCAGAAAAATCAATTTCCCTTTTTGGGGATTGCCTTGTTTAAGAACCTGATCTTGGATCTTTTTCACTTCGTCCTTATTCAAAGAAAGAAGCAATCCGCCTTTCATGACTTCCGAAATCAGCGATTTACAAGTATTGTCTTTATCGGAGAATTTACGGAGACTTTCAAGAATTTGTGGCATCAACGATCGAGAAAGTTTATGGTCGATAAATCGTTTTGCAATTAGTATAGCTCCCTCTTTCTTCGAACCTAAGATAAGGACCGATTCTTTTTGCAAATTTTCATCTGGTTGATCCAGAAATTTAGAGCTGTATTCATATCCTTTCTGAGCATCGATTTGAGCAAGGGTTCGCAATGTTTCGCTTTTAAGTTGTGCCGATTCTAACCCATCGAGTAATTTGGTCAGTGAGGTAATTAAACTTCCCCGATCCGGTTTGGTAACACGCAATGCTTGTAAAAGAGCAATTTTTTCTTTCATCGATCGATCTTTAAATGCAAGAGCAGATATCAACTGCGGAGCCGCTTCACTTAATCTTGCTTTTTCGATGGTTTGAATGGCAGCAAGGCGAGCAGATTCTTCTGGAGCATTCAATAACTCTGTTAACCAATGAATCGCTTTTGGCCCTTTGATAACCCCAAGCCAACCCATGGCATCTACCATCGTTACTCTCTCTTCTAAAGTTAGATCATGGAGCGATTCCATTTGTTCTAAAAGCGGATTCAAATCGACCGATGGGTCTAACTGATAATTTGCAATCGATTTAATCAAGAGAATGCGTTCTTCGCTGGTTAGGTGTTTATTAAGTAATAATTTTGGCAAAGCTTGCCAGGCAGCTCGTGTCCGAAATCCTCTAAAGGCATTCACCACTCGTAACGTATCTGACTTAACCCCCGATTGCGCTAAGTTAATCAAGCTGTCAAACCCATTCTTGCCGATTAGTTCTAGAGCGCGGAGAAACCCATCGGTCAAATAAGCATCGGAACCATCATCAAATTTATAAGCATTTACAAGAATATCCGCAGCGGTAGGTTGATTCAGCTTGCCCATGGCGATCGCTACGGCTCTACGGACTGCATTCGATTGATCACTCAAGGCTTTTAAGAGAGCAGATTGGGCTGCCTCGGGATTGGTGCTTTTACTGAAGTTGCCTAAAGCTTCCGCAGCAAGCCGGCGAATATCATCGTCTTTATCTTGTAGAAGTTCTAACATCTTTTTTTGGACATCCGCATCCCAAACAGAACATAATCCACCCAGCGCTGCGACTCGGACTCCGAACGGCTGATCTTTATCGGTGGATTGCATAAAAAGAGTGCGGATCTCTTTTATCTCTTTTTTGTTATTGGCGCGTAACATCAATTTTTCTTGAGCACGTTTCCGGACTGAAAAATTCAAAGAATGCAAGCCGGTGTTCAAGTCTTCCAGACGAAGATTTTCTGATGATAGTTTTTGCCAAGTATCCCAAGAACGTAAAGGGATTGCTGGAATCTCCTCATTTTGTCCGGGAACCTTTCCACCTGCCCAAGAGACTCGGTAAATTCGACCATGTTTGCCGTCTCCCGTCAATCTCCCGGCCCCTCCTGAATCGGTTCGCCAATCGCATATGTACATTGCTCCATCAGGACCAACGATCATCTGGCAAGGCCGAAAAAGTGGATCCTCACTTTTAAGAAATTCGAATTCTTGATTGATGATAAAAGTGGAACCAAGCGGATCAACATGATAGGCTCGAATTAATTTGCGGAACACATCGGGATAATACAACCAACCACGGTAAAATTCTGGGAGTTGCTCTTCATCATAAATCAATAATCCAGCGGGAGCACCTCGCCCGGTTTTAATCAACGGAGCGGATTTACCAGGTAACTCGCCATAAACTGCCCCACGAATGAAATCAGGTCGGCAACAACGAGCGCCAGTTAATAACCGCCATCCAAAATCTGCTCCCTCGGCGACATGCATAATCCGGCAACCGGTAAATTTGCTCCCATCTTCATTGTCGTTATCGGTATGAAACCAATTCCCGGCACGATCGTAAGCTAAATCCCGGTACGGATTCCGAAAGCCGATAGCGAATGTCTCCATTTTCGATCCATCGGGCAGACAGCGAAAGACAGCACCGGTGCGTAATACCGTCGCTCTGGAACCATCCGATCCTTCGACATAGTTGTCATCATCCCCGCTGGTTATATAGAGATAACCATCGTTGCCAATCGTCATTCCAGATACCTGATGATGATGAAATCCACAAAAGCCTTGAGCGACTATTTCCATTCGATCATACGGTCCCCCTTCTTTACTTTGACTGTAACGTCTAATCGAACTTCTTCCAGAGAGATAAATCCAGCCATTGTACAGTAAGATGCTCGATGGTAATTCATCATGGAGTATCACTTTGGGTTGATCAAAGATTTTTTTAGCTGGGTTGTAACTTAGAACTTTTAGCAGATCCTTTTTGTTCTTTTTCATCGTTGATACCTGGCGATTACTTCCATCTTTGTAAGTAATCGTTTCAGTTTTTTCAAACCCTGGTCCGCCATCAATCGTCCATTCCAGTACATAAAGTGTACCATCGTCGGCGAAAACCATTCCCACAGGATTGATAATATCTGGGTGCTCGGCAACAATTTCTAACTTAAACCCGGCAGGGGTTCGGTAGCCTTTCAATCGACTATCGAAGACCCCTTGGTCGATCCAGGTCATCCCTTCAGGAGTCGGTTTCGGAGGGGATTGAGGCGCCTGAAAATCGATAATAAGTTGTTTAGAACCACCTTTGCTATCTTTATCTTTATCATTGCCATATATCGAGATGGTACTCGTCGAGCAAAAAAGAACTAACAATAATGCTCTTGAAAAGGTTGAAAAAGTGAACATATGTTTATTGTCTACAAACAAATGGTTACTAGAAAATATTCGAAAACACATCCGAAATATTAAGTTCAAAATTGAACCATTCAGCAAATGAAAAATGAATGGAAGGGTAAATCGAGAGGTCGTGGTCAGCTTAGTTTTTTGTTTCTGCCGTGAAGTTGGTTTTAGTATTAAGCAACTCCTCTTTTGAATGTTTATCATACGTAAAACTCCAATTCTAGTAAATCTAGAAAAAACTCTTAAAAAGGATAATAGACGATACAATTTAGCGGATAGTTATTTCTTATTAGTTCCTTGAAAATTTGTAAGTGTTTTTGATCAATAAGGAAGTAAATATTATGTAAAACGAGGATAATAACCGATATTATCCTCGTTTCAGATCCCAGAGAATTTCATAAATCGAGCAAGTTCTAGTTCATTTATGGTCAAATTCATAGTCAAATTCATGGTCGATTTTATGGTTTGGATTCTGCATTAGGGGGATTATATTTTTTGAGCCAGGCAAATACTTCCTGATGCCAGAATTGGCTGTTTTTCGGTTTTAATACCCAGTGGCCCTCATCAGGAAAATTAATCATTTTCGAGGGAACCCCCAATCGTTGCAAGGCACTAAATAGTTCATGTCCTTGACCAACAGGACATCGAAAATCTAGATCATTTTGGATAACCAGCATCGGGGTCTTGAATTTTTTGAGATTTGCTGCCTTTTTGTGAGGCGAATAGATAGCATAGGATTCCGGCTTCTCCCAAGGTAGCCCGCTATGTTCGTATTCATCGAACCATAATTCATCGGTAGTTCCCCACATACTATCGAAATTCCAAACCCCGCAGTGGCCAATAATACAGCGAAAGCGATCGGTATTCACCGCGAACCAATTCATCATATAGCCACCAAAAGAGGCTCCTGATGCAGCTCGTCGTTTCGGATCGAGGTAAGGAAGCTTATCGAGATAGTCTAATCCTGCTAACAAATCACGATAACATTTACCGCCCCAGTCGCCCGAAATCTCATTGACAAATTTCTGTCCGAATCCTGTTGAACCTCTAGGGTTTGGAAGAGCGACCACATAGCCTTGGGCAGCCCATAACTCAGGATTCCATCGGAAAGACCAACCATTTTCCCACGCACTTTGTGGGCCTCCATGCACAAGATAAACCAAAGGCCATTTCTTCTTTGGATCGAATCCGGGAGGTTTCAAAATCCACATTTGCATTTGAACCCCATCTTCAACCTGTACATAGACTTTCTCCGGCTCAGAATGAAGGATTGAAGAAAATAGATGACCGTTATGAAAACCGTTCGTCGGTTTGATTGCCTTCAGTTCTAGAGTCTGAATTTCAGTATCTTTCCCAAGTTTGATCGATCGAATCTGAGCAGGATTCATCAATCGAGATTCGGTAAATGTTATCAGTGAGCCGGTTTTATTGATACTTAATCCCCCCATCTGAGAACTAGCTAGGAGTGTTTTTATTTTTAAGGTTTGTCAATAGACTGCACAAGATGGCGCAGGCATAGGGTATTCTAAGAGGAAGAACATTGTTGTATTATTCGCAAGCCAAACAAAATTGTCCACAGAACGGTCCAGATCCTGAGTAAGAATTTGTGGATTGGCTGACCAAGTTCCATCTTTTTTGCACGGCACGATCGCTAGATTCCATTTATCGGCTTCGTAACCAGGAATTTTCTGACAACGGAAGGCACACCACTCCCCATTCGGGCTGAACTGTGGGGCCGAATCTGCCGCAGGGTTTTTCGTCAGAGTTTCCCATTGGGTACTCCGATTGCGTATCGATACTCTTGCAATTTCATGATTGGTACTCCAAGCGGGATTATCTTTAGGAACAGCGGTGAAAATTAGATAATTACTATCTGGCGAAAAAGTAAAATCGTCCCCAACACTGAAAGTTGATGAAGTAGGGTAAGCGTCGCGATCTCCTGGGGTTACATCTCTCGGCTGAGTACTATCGGTCTCCATTACAAAAAGATGCTGTCTTTTCTCTTCAACATACTCGTCCCAATGTCGATAAAACAATTGGTGAAACACTTTGGCTTTAACAGGAGATTTCGCTATAGACTCTATTTTATCGCGATTCAGTTTATCAGATTCTGCGAAGGGTTTTTCAGAAAACTCTGGATAAACAGCGGAAACAAAAGCAATTTTTTTCCCATCTGGAGACCAAATGGCATTGCTGGCCCCTGTGCTGAGATGAGTAATTTGAACCGCTTCTCCCCCTTGAATACTTATTTTCCAGAGTTGGTTTTCTCCAGATCGAGTCGATTCGAATAGAATCGTTTTGCCATCGGGGGACCACCGTGGATGACGATCACTTTTTATAGTATTTGTGAGCTGCGCTGGTGCTGCACTACCATCTGCTTTTACAAGCCAGAGATTGGTCGAATTGCGATTACTCTCTAAGTTCACGGTGGTAACTTGGTAAACAATCCATTCCCCATCAGGACTAGGCTGAGGATCGGCGATTCTTTTGTAGGAAAACAGGTCATCGATTTTCATGGGTCGTTTGCTGATTATTTCTGTTTTTGATGACTTTTCATCCGATTGGTCCAAGCAAAGTGCTGAAGATTCGAACTGTAATGGAGCAGAGACAAGGGAGTTGATTATGACCAATAGCATGGAAGTGAATGGTGTAGCAATTAATATAAGGGTCAATAGTCGTTTCATTTTATTAGTCCTTTCATCAACTCGATAGTATAAATTACAGTTTAGAAATTTTGAGGGGAATGGATAGAATAGACTTCAATTTTGCTAGAATTATTGCCGAATCAAGAAAAAATACAGAGAAATAGAATGAAAATCTATTCAACGGCGGAATATGTTCTTCGATTACCTGAAGGACATCGTTTTCCGATGGAAAAATATCGCTTATTGCATGAGCGGGTTATAAGTAGTTTATCCTTGGACGAAGATCAGATCGAGACTCCTCCCGAAGCAACCGATTTGCAATTGAGCAGGGCACATGATTGGGATTATATCCACGCCGCACAAAATGGCTTATTAGGCGAAACTGCGATGAAAAAGATTGGATTTCCTTGGTCGAAAGAATTTGTCAAACGTTCTCGTCTATCTAGCGGAGCTACGATCGAATCGGCTCGCCAAGCGATTCGAGAAGGGTATGGAATCAATCTTGCAGGAGGAACTCATCATGCATTCCGCGATCATGGTGAAGCCTATTGCTTGTTTAATGATAGTGTGTTAGCGATTCGAGCAGTGCAAATAGAGGAAAATATTCAGCGTGGATTGATCATCGATTTGGATGTGCATCAGGGGAACGGCTCGGCAGCTATTTGCCAAGGGGATCAGAGCATTTTTACTTTTTCAATGCACGGGGAAAAGAATTATCCACTCAAGAAAGAAAAAAGCAATCTCGATGTTCCTTTACCCGACAAAACTTCGGATCGCGAGTATTTAGACCAGCTATTAATTCATCTACCTAAGGTAATAGAATTGGCTCGGCCTGGCATTGCGATTTATGTTTCTGGTGCGGATGCTTATGCTGGGGATCAATTAGGGAGATTATCTTTGACGAAACAAGGTTTGCGAGATAGAGACTCCATCGTTGTCGAATATTGTCAATCTCATGGAATTCCTCTGGTTTTAACCATGGCGGGAGGCTACGCTAGTAATGTTCTTGATACCGTTGATATCCATTATCAGTCCGTAATGACGGTAATGTCGCGAGCAAATCGCTCGATCGAATACCAAACTTAATCTAATTGAAAATTTCGGCAAATTTAAGTTCCTTCACAGTTATTGAAAGCACTAACAGAATCTAAGCCTCGGAAAAAGAATTTTAAAGGAGCAGAAATTAGTTAATTTCAAATGTATAAGTATAATTAAAATCGAAATAAAGCGAATGAATTTACTATCACGACGTAGGGTAAACGGATGCAATAGAGAGAGGGCGAGAGATCA
>JAKBAI010000232.1 GCA_021809185.1 Planctomycetota bacterium | reverse complement strand
TAGAGTTTGGTGATGTAAAAATTTTTTAGCAGAGAAAAACATTGGGTAATATGAAACTCAGTAAATAAGTAAATATTTGTAGAACTTTATTTCGAAAGGATAATTCATGAAAGTGTTAAGCCGATGCTTTTTAGGAATAAGTACCCTGGTACTTTATTTCAGTTTCCCAGTCCTCGGACAAGAGCTACCCTTGAAATGGGTTCCCGCAGATTCCCCAGTCATTGTTCAGCTCAAGGGGCTAGGAACTTCCAGAAATAATTTGGGTAAGATGGTAGGGAATGCTTTTCCCGATCTGGCACCCAAGTGGATTGACCAAGTAAACAAAATGATCAAGGATGGTTTCGATGGTCGCAAATTAGATGCAATTAACGACAAAGAGCCGATCATCGCTTTTATGCCTTCTCTCGAAAAATTTCAAGATAGCAATAATTGGGTCGTTATTCTCCCTGTAAAAAGCTATGAGAGCTTTTGCGATACAATTATGAGTAAAGAAGAGAAAAAGTCGCTAAAGAAAGGTAAAGATGGGAAAAATCGGATCGATGAATGGACTGTCGAAGGGAAAGATGATCCCCTGGCACTTATCGATCGAAAAACACATGTTTTGATTGCAGGAAGCTCAGAGACTGCTCAGAGTTTACTTAAAGCTAAAGCTACCATTGAAAAGAAAATTGCTGACGAAGTAAAATCGGCTTTTACTCAAAGTGATCTATCTATTTATATCAATATTCAAAGCATTTATGATGCCTTCAAAGATCAAATCGATGGTTTCAGAGGTTTGGTTAATATTGTTTTAAGCGGTGCAGGTGGGCAAGGTTTAGATAAAAAGCAGATCGAAATGATTAAAAGCATTGTTAAAACGGCGATTAATACAGTTGAAGATAGTCTTGGCCTCATGATGGGTCTTGAATTTCGACCTGAAGGTCTATCGTTCAAAGTCCTTGGTCAAGTACGTGCCGAGAGCGATACCAACAAATTTTTGAAAGACTTTAAAACAAGCTCTTTAAATGAACTCAATCAACTTCCCAATGAACAAATGATGTATGGGGTATCCCAATCTTCCGAGAAGCTCAATAAAGCACTCAAATCATTGACTCAGCTCGCAACGGATGAAGATGAAAAAGCCAATGATAAAATTTTAAAAGCTTTAGAACGTCTTTTTGACTCTGGGGAAACGATCGAAGTTACTTGCCTTCCTGATTTAAAGAAGGAAATGAAAGTAACAACCTATAAGGATGCTAAAAAAGCAGTAGATGCTCTTTCCGATATGTTTAAATCATTGACAAAAACCGGGCAATTCAATGGTGCTCAACTTAAAGATAAACCGATCTTCAAAGAAAAGGCAGAGAAAATTGGCGACATTGAATTTAATTATTTTTCTGTCAAATTCGATTTAGATAAAATACTAGAATCGAATCAACAGCTTCCAGATTCTTTCAAAGAGGCCATGAAAACAATGATGACTTCTTTACTAGGTGAAGAACTTAAAATGTGGTACGGTCTTGATGGAAATCAGGTTATCACACTCCGGGCTGACAAATTTGAAACCGCCAAAAAATTGTATGAACAATATAAGACAGGTAAAAATTCCCTTGCTAATAATCCCGGTTTTCAATTAACTCGGAAAAATTTACCCGAAAAGGCTACTTCGATCTCCATGATCAATACTTCGAAGTTCGTTGCTTTTTTTGTTGATATCGTTCGCGCTACCCTGAATAATATCCCTGGTGCTCCCATCAGTATACCTGAACTAACATCAGTCAAAGGAAACGCTGCTTATACGGGAGTTGCTGTTGTCATTAAACCCTCTTTTGCGAGTTTTGAACTCTTCGTTCCCACAACCGCTATGCAGCAAATCCGCTCTATGTTTGCCCCTTTGCTTGCTCAAGATGATTGATTTTTATTGTAAATCGTTCTCCGAAAAGAACTATTTGATTTAATTTGAAAGAGGACCGCAATCTATTCGTGATCGCTGTCCTCTTTCTTATTTCTCTTTCCTATTTTCTTTTGTTTGGATATACCAACCTAATTCCTCTGTCCTATTCTTATTACTATTATTACACTATCTTTGCCCATCATTTACCCTCAAATTATTCAGATTTGAAATGGTTTCTTGATAATACCTACTTATTCAAAATCCTAATCTTAAATTCTGGAAATTAGAACAAATCATCCTAAGTTGGGAAGCTAAGTATACTTGATTTTTAGATGTCCTTAGATTGCACTAAAAGTGCTCTCTTCAAGAAACAATTCATTTTTGATTTTTTTAGGAAAATTTCTTGAGTTCCAATAAAGAAATTGCTCTAGAAATAGAATATAGATGAAATGGAGGCCAAATTAAAGCGTCATCATGTAAAGAATTTGGTTTTCATAAATAAAAGTTCGTCTTGAAACTAGACGTTTTATGGGTATATTAATATAATTGAATTAGAAAGCTTAAATCATGCCTTTAATCCCTCTAGCTAGTTACAGATTTCAAAAAAGAAAGTTAATCGTCCAACTCTCAGGAAAAAATGTAATGATACGGATATTTTCATCCTACCTCTATCCATTCTCAGCATATTTAAAGCGTATATCTTTAGCGACAATTCCTTTGATATTGATTGTCGCTATCGGATGTTCTGGCCCCATTCATACTCAAAAGAATTTAGTCCTGGAAGTGGGGATCCCAAATACACTAACTTTTACCGGTTCTAAAGATCAACATATCAAGTTAAAAATTGTAACCGATCAACCTTTGACATTGTATGTCGCAGCTTCAAAAGATATGAATCTCGATGATGGCGATTCTTTAATACTAGCTCCAAAATCGAGTTATCTTCAACTACAGAACGTTCAATCGGGTGAATTCGAATTTGTGATTCGTGAAAAAGGGGATTTTACTCTTTGCTTCTATACTCTGAAACGAACCGCTCATTCAGCGATAACCATCGATTCTATGTAATTTATTCTTTATAATTCATTCTCTTAAAATTCATTCTTTATAATTCTCTCATCGCGCATGGGAGGGATTGTCATTGCTTAAATAATATGATAAGCCAACCCATTTCAATTTGGTTTATAGTGCTAAAAAGGTTAATGAGCAATTGCTTTTTAATAGAATAAGAATGGAAGGGTTGAAGTTTGTAGAGAGAAATAGACAGATAATTCAGTAACTGCGCAGGTTGATTTTCTATTGCATAATATGATAACTAGAATAATGGGCTGCTCATAGTGTAATTGAATAGCTTTAATAGTAGCATTTATTAATGCCCGTGAAAAGTTATGAATCTTGTTATGATAATGGGATGACGAAAATCGAGACATCTTTCTTTCAAGAAGGGCATGGATGAATTGATAAATGGATAAGTGAATGAAGGGACGATTGAAGAAGATCTGAATTTTGCTATTAGCGATCGAAAAACCGATGGGATGAACTTCGGGCACAACTATTTTCAGAAGGCATTCTCGATAAGAAAATCAGCATCGGAAATACAGTTGTCTTCAGAAATTCTGACAGCATTTTTTCTAAGCGATTTAGTGGCTTACATCAATTCCCAATCGATTGATGACCCCTTTCAAAGAGCAGATGATCGGTCTAAAAGCAGTTGATTTGTTTCAAGATCTTCTAGGTTTTCGTTGCCTAGAAAAAATGAAGGTATTGGAAATCGAGACTTTCAATTTGCTGAGACAGCTTTACACTTCGATGGCCTTATTTTTCAATCATATTGAAATTTCAATTTGATTTTATCAAAAAAATCTTTCAAGAGACTTTTTTAGAGTTCTAAACTATATAAAATAGTTAATACGATCTTATGAAATCGATCCGATTAAAATGAAGATCATTCAATCTTTGGAGTTAAGACAATTGCGGTTTCTTAAATTTTTTTTCCTTCTTACGATATTTGCCTCACTGCTTCAGAGCATAACGATCGTTCGTCCGCAAGAACGAGTGGTGGTCAAGCGATTTGGCAAGATCGTTGATTATCCACGACCGGGCTTACGCTTTGGCTTACCTTGGGGTATCGATCAAATTCAACGAATCCCCATTGCTACGGTTCGGCGAGTTTCCATCGGTTATCAACCAGAATTCGATCAAGATACTAGCGAAACTTATGGCCAATTCCTCACGGGAGATCAAAATCTAGTCAATGTTCTCATAGCGGTTGACTATATCATCGGTCCAGAAGAAAAGGACGTTGAACAATATATTCTGGAAATCGATCGTATCGAAGCGATTTTAATTCGAGAAGGAGAAAATCTAGTTGCCGAATGGATTGGCGGACAAAGTATCGATGATGTTCTCCTCAATGGCAATATTCAACTAACGAACTGGCTTTCTACTCAGTTACCCAAGCGATTGGCCCTCTACCCCTTAGGTATTCAGATTAGTCAAACCGGAGTTTCTTATTTAGCACCACCGGAAGAGGTTCGATCTGCTTTCGAAGAGGTCAATCGCGCTCAAACAGGCATTCGAACCCAGCAATATCGAGCACTTCAAAATGCCGACCAACTTCTCCGTTCTGCTAGTGCCGATCAATTCCAGTTCGAGCAACAAGCTGCTGCATATGCCGACAGTAAAACATCTCTAGCTAAAGCAGAAGCAGAATCTTTCCTCCATCGGCTCCAGAGTTATCAACAGTTAAAATCAACCAATCCTAATATTCATCAACTTATCTGGTGGGAGGAAATGGAACAGGTTTTCAAAAATCTGAAAGCGCGTGGACGTATCGATTGGCTCGATCACTATATCGGCAAAGATGGGCTGGATATTACGCAGTTGATCGAAACAAACTCCCGAAAATAATTCTTGTGTTAATTCTTTACTTGATTGGTGAGTAAACGGATTTTCAAAAATTTTTAGCCTCAGATTGTTGAAAGCTCACCGAGAAAATTTCTTAGGACATTCGACTTTCTGAGTAAACGGAAATTCATCTTTATTTACTAAGCTCGAGCACAAAACTCAATCAATTTGAATGACTAAATCTTTTTTCATTTCTCGGTGATCTCAATAGCTAATAATCAAACAGAATGCTACCACGAACATCGACCTGTTTTGATAAGCAAATTTTTTTCGATGTCTTTTTCAATGCTCTCTGGGGATAAATTTTTATACCAAAACTCCTTGAAACAACAAAATCAGAATAGCAACACCCAAAATTAGTCGATAAATAATAAATAAATATGTTGTATGTTTTCGGAGATAATTCAGCATAAAGGCGATTGAAAGGTAGCCGATAACTCCAGAGACAATCAGGGAAAAAAGGAGTGTGATCGTCGAATCTGATTCGGCAAAGAGCGAATGGCGTTCTTTATAAAGCTGATAAATCCCTGCGCCCAGAATTGCAGGCAACGATAGTAAGAAGGAAAATCGAGTCGCAGTGGACCGATTTAAGCCCACACAAAGCCCCCCCGTGATTGTTACCCCAGAGCGCGAAGCACCAGGAACCAAGGCTAGAGTCTGGAACAGACCGATAATCATCGCATCTTTAAAGGAAATATCCCGTTCTTCACGCAGCGATACCCCTTTTTTCACTTTCTGGTAAGAATATCTCTCCGCAAACCATAATACCACAGAGAAAAAAATTATTGCACAAGCAACCATGTATAAATTGCGAAAATCGTTCTCGATCTGTTTTTTCAATGTCAAGCCAAGAACAACAACCGGAATGGTGCCAATAGCAATCTTCCAAACCATAGAACCATCAGGGGTAGAACCTGGTCGAAATTTCTTGCAATCGATCCATAACGCTTTCAACATTCTTGCCACATCTTCACGAAAATAGATAAATGCCGCTACTAACGTACCGAGCTGCAACACCGCGGTTACTGCACTGCCTCGATCCGGCCAGTTAAACAGCTCCGGAACAATCCGGAGATGAGCCGAACTGCTTATCGGTAAAAACTCGGTAAAGCCCTGAACCAACCCCAGAACCAATGCTTCCAACCATCCCATGCCTGTCCCCTATTGATGAAATATATTTCCAGCAGTTATTGTCCCAACTGGCTTTGAATTGACAAGGGGAAATACTTGCTCTACAGGATTCCGGTAGAAATTTTATTTCTAAGATAAGAGGAAGGGAGAGGAAGAGTAGGGGATTCAAAGGATAAATGAATCGGAGAAAGTTGTCTTTTTTTTGATTGAAGCCTCGAACCCCATTCGATACTCACCGGTTTTTGAGTCGAGCTGAACTGATTGTCATTTTTATCCAAGCTTATTAATTAAGGTAGACTGGCATTCGTATTATCGGGATTACCTAGATCAATGATCAGCTTATCCCCGCCTTTAACGATTTCGCGTTGAATTAGTGATGACTCATTTGAATATTTTCCCTTAAAGGTATCACGATCGCGATGGATATAACGAATCGTTATTCGATATTTTCCTGGGGAAGCATGAGCTTCAAAATGCCCGTCGTTTGTACATTGAGCTTCAATTAAAGGGGCAGATGAATCCTTGGGATACAAACGTACTTCCAGATGATGACCCGGTTTCGGGATAAATGCTCTCCCACTATCGATCAGAACCCCTTCCACTTTGATGCCAGCTTTTTTGCAGCTCGACGTGACCAAAAATATCCAGGTTAGGATTAAGGTAGCAATCAACTTTTTCATAGTCATTCTAATTACAATGGTGATGGAAAAATAAAAGAGAAAAAATGAATCAAGAGTTTGCTTAAAGATGAAACAAACTCTTGAATAAGATTAAAACAATTAATAACCTCCAGCGGGAATTACTTCACCACCTGCCCGGGTCGCTAAAGCGGCGACAACGAATAGACTCGCCGAACTATTGATAAAATGAGTGGATCCATCCGCAAATACAGCATTGATACCGTTGGGGTGAAATGAGAATGGTTGGGTACTCGCATTGGTCGCATTGATCGCAACCAATCCTGGAGGAGCGGGATGATAGGCATCGCCGTTGCCACAACCCCCGTTGACAACTCCACCCACACAGGTTCCGTCCGGGGTTACACCAGATATTTTGGTTATATCCCGTGTTCCCCATCCAGTGGCCCCACCTGCAAGAGTTCCCGTATTTTGGTTGCGTATATAAATGACGGGTCGCCCGCAAGACTCTAAGAACATGATACTACTTGAAGTCCCATCGGTAATATCGGCTATCCTTGATCCCGATCCGAATGCACAGAAGCCATCTTCAGGCATGACTCCAGCTACCCGGGAATCGATATAGCCCACGGGATTCGGATTGTTGACCCCTGGAGGCCAGTTTTCATTATCGTAAGCAATAGGGTTCAAGTTCAAATATGAAGGACTATTGGCAACTTCGAAAGCAACCTGACGAATGCCCATATAATCACAGACCGCAGGGAAAGGTGCCGAAGAGGGAACGCCGTTGGGGGCACCGGTCCCATCATTGCCACAATTGGCATAGGCGTTGGGATCGTATTTCGAAATTCGCGGGGTAGATGGGCACATATAGGTTTTAATCACTTGCGAAATAGCCGATTGGTTCGAAGCATCAAACCAATCGGCTTTAAAGTTATAATCATTCGATATATTTTGCTGCTCGATATAGGGGAGAACCATGGAACGCCCACTGGTGCGGTAGCCGAATTGTGCCGGAGCACCATTGCTCGAAATGATTCCAGGCGGCATGTTGCCTATGGCACTTTCATAATTCAAGTTCGCTAAGGCGAGCTGCTTAAGATTGTTAGCGCACTGCGCCCGCGCTGCTGCTTCTCGTACTTTCTGAACCGCTGGTAATAATAAGCCGATTAAAATCGCAATAATTGCGATAACGACTAGTAATTCGATCAAGGTAAATGCTTGCCGCTTCATCAGATCAACTCCAATCTAAATACCTTTGTATAAAAACATTTGTCCATTTGACTATTTAATTGCACATTCTCTCTTACTGTTAGAGAGTCTCCCTATTATTACTCGTTACCCCATGATCGTATGTGAATAGTTGATGTGTGTTCCGTTAAGAATTTCAGCGAAACGCAACGGCGAATTTCGCAATTCCTGATCACCGAACTCGTGCTATCGAAATGAATAATCTGATTCTATTTCATCATTTATTTACATGAATCATCGATTTTCAAGATAGGCATTTGCGCAATTGAAGGTGAACTTTTTTATTTTGTGAGTATTCCTTCGTTGTAAAAGTCAAAAATTCCCCGCGGGGAAAAGTTCTCTCGAAAAATAAATTATTCTTTATTCTAAAAAATCTTTCTTCTTATTTGTTTAAACGTCAATGCTTTTACCTCTCTTGAATCAGGAGGGGGCAGGACGCGAAATGATTCG
Source organism: Planctomycetota bacterium (assembly GCA_021809185.1). Lineage (GTDB taxonomy): Bacteria > Planctomycetota > Planctomycetia > Gemmatales > Gemmataceae > JAKBAI01. The sequence continues at coordinate 175 of JAKBAI010000232.1, read as the reverse complement.
ACGAGCCGAGAGGTTAAGAGTTAGAGGAATTAACCATACGATAAAATGGTTAGATCTAGTTTGAAATGGGACTAATGATGAGATCGAAAAATATCGATTCGCTTTGGTTCAGTTCCCCTAGAAAGGGAACCAAAATCTAAGAAGGAAAGGGGATCAGGAAACCTTGTTAAAGCGT
>JAKBAI010000231.1 GCA_021809185.1 Planctomycetota bacterium | reverse complement strand
TTATTGTTTTACTTCAAAAAAAATTGATATAACTAGATTCGATTTCCAAATTCATCCGTATGATAAAAATTGTGCGAAAGCAGAATAAATAGATAAAACAGATTAAGCGGAATAAATAGTTCTGTAAAGGATAGCAAGAAAAAAATTAAATTTAAAGGATATCTGAAAATGGCAGATAGGTTCTTCTCGACATGGGCCACTCTAATACGTTTAACGTTACTTGTAAGCGTATGGATTTGGCAGTTACCCGAGACCGTATTCGGTGGGAGTTCCAATAGTTTAATGGATATTACCCCGAATGGATTGTATTTAATCGTGGCGAATACCGATAGCGATTCGATAAGTCTAGTAGATGTGAAGAAGAACCAAACGATCAAAGAGATTCATGTAGGTAAGCGTCCCGAAGGGATAAGTTGGGTTGGTAATGGTCCCGAAGCACTAGTAACCCTTTACAACGAGGATGCGATAGCGCTAGTAAATACAGAAAAAGGGAGTCTAAAAAAATTAACTGGTCTGATAGAACCTTATGGAATTATCTGTTTGCGTGATGGCAAAACAGCTTATGTATCGTTAGATTATCCAGGTAAGATTGCGGAAATCGATCTTGAAAATTGGCGCGTCAAGAGAAATCTGAGTGCAGGCGAATGGTGCCGCGGTTTGGCTCTGAATGCCGATGAATCGAGACTTTATGTCACTAATTTCTATTCGGGCACCCTCACGGCACTGGATCGAGTATCTGGTAGAGTCGTTGATACCTGGCCCGGCAGGATCGATGAAAATTTGTCTCGGCATGTATTGATCCACCCCAAAAGAGAAAAAGCCTATCTATCTTTATTACGGTCACGTACAGAGGTATTTGATGTTGCCGGTTCGCTCTTACCCTATCTAACGATTTGCGATCTCTGGGATAGTAAAAAAAAGCCAGGAGAGACGCGCCGGCGTAGCATTAAATTAGATAGTTATCAAGGAACCTATGTTGTTGCGGAACCTTGGGAAACGGCCATGACTTCCGATGGTAAATGGTTCTTTGGGATCCATGCCGCAACTGGGGACATGTTTGTTTCTCAAGTGGTTGACGATGATTATCGGGAATTGGATCGCCAAGGGCGTGCGATTTATCTTGGTAAAATCCCACGAGCGGTCCGGGTTTCTCCCGATAACCAAACTCTCTATGTTTATACAGCCTTGGATTTTGCGGTTCAGGTCTATCGCATTTCGGATATGGAGCACCAAAAAACAATCTCTGTTTGTAAAGCCCCGGAAGATGCCAAATGGGTTCGCGGCAATTTCTTATTTCACAGCGCTAATCGACCGATGACCAGCCGGCGATGGATTGCCTGTTCCTCATGCCACCCAGGTGGATTACCCGACCATCGAATCTGGCATAATCCCGAAGGATATCGTAAAACACCATCCTTGGCCGGTTTAGCTCATACTCATCCTTTGCATTGGTCTGCGGATAGAGATGAGGTTCAGGATTTTGAATATACCATTCGAGGAAAATTGATGGGGGGACGTGGATTGGCTCCGCAGATAACATTAAAACCACGTACGGAATTTCGTTCCCCTTCTGAATTGGACCAACATCTTTCCGGCAAATCGGAAGACCTCGATGCCCTGGCGATTTATACCAATTCCTTTACTCCTCGCCTCTCTCCCCATATCCCAGCTCCAGGCCGATTGAGCGAAAAGGCTCAGCTCGGGAAATCGATTTTTTTCCGCGAGGATGTTGGCTGTGTCAAATGCCATAGTGGTCCGTATTATTCGGATAGTTCTCTGAAAAAACCCTTTCATTTGCACGATGTCGGAACTGGCAATGATCCTGATGAAAAAATGGAACCCAAATATGACACACCAACTCTGTTGGGAGTATATCGATCGGCCCCCTATCTCCATAACGGCAAAGCCAAAACACTCATGGACGTTTTGACCACTTGCAATCCCAAAGACGAACATGGAAAAACTAGTCATCTATCCCAGAAAGAAAAAGAGATGCTGGTTGAATTCCTGCGTTCGTTACCTTATGAAAATCCCCCCGATGAAACCCCAAATACCGTCCCTTTTCGTCGAAAAACGGCAAAAACAGCTTTGCGGCGATAAGGACTAGTCAACGAACATGATTCGCTTGGGAATCATTGATCGAATTCAGAAAATGCTCTTATTCATCGGACTAGATCTATCGGTCTAGATCTAATCCGATGAATCTATCGGAAGTAGAAAGCTTGGACTTTCAGGAGAAGCAAGAAGATCAAACCAATATCGAATGAAAAAATGGGGGGCGAAAGCAAATTCATCTTCCGGAAAGTAATCGATTCGAGTATATTCATCGATTGATGATCTGCTTAAAAACTTGAAAGAACAAGCGAAACCAAGCTTAAAGTGAATAATTGAAGTAGCAAGCAGAATAACGGGATGAAAAGCGATAAGAGGAAACGAGAAGAAAAAGCGAGGAAAGGAATGCGAATAATCAAAGGATTGAGAATCGTAACAGGGACGTTCATTGCCGTGTTGGTGATTGGCGGACCTATGGCCTATTCGTCAATGAGACTGAAACAAATTCGCAATTTTCGTGTTGTTGACGAAGGGATTCTTTACCGCTCTGGCCAGATGAGTGTGAAAGCTCTCGCGCGTACCATTGATGAGTATCGTATCAAAACCGTGATCTCTCTGCGAGGCCGCGAAATCGAGGATCAGAAACCTTTCCCCGATGAAGCAGAAGAGAAATATTGCCGCAATCTCGGTATCAACTATATTCGAATTCGCCCCAAACGCTGGACCCCGCGCGAAGATGGTAGTATCCCTGCGGTGGAAAATCTGGAATTATTCAGAAAGATTATGAAGCAACCAAAAAATTATCCAGTTCTGGTTCACTGCTTTGCGGGAATCCATCGAACCGGAGCTATGTGCGCAACCTATCGTATCGATTTTCAGAACTGGTCCAATGAAAATGCGATTCATGAACTCAAACGTTTAGGCTATGTGAATCTGGATTCCGAAGGGGATATTCTCGGTTATTTTGAACATTATCAAAAACAGAAATGATAGGTGAAATTGGCTTGAATTGCCTATCTTTGTTGTGAACCCAAATCAATCGCCCTAAATTCCAAATTCTATCTCAAAATCCATTTTTCTAAATTCGATTCCCAAACTCTAAACTTAGCTTAGCTATTGATCAATAATTAGGTGAAAGCGATCCCAACAAGCTCAAATATTGGAATCAAGTTCGGATTTCTATTTCTATTCTGATTTTCGATATATTGACATTTACTCAAGCTGTTACGAATATTCAGATTTTGCCATTTCGACATAAAATGAGCTATCTCATCCAGGTTCGGATTAATAATTGGAAACAATTAAATCGAGCTGAACTGTCGATATAGTTCTTTTGGAATCCTTATCTGACATTGCGAAGTCCTGAAAGGACTTTAAACTAAGTTTTAGAGAGTTCCAAGAGCAGGAGTAAAACGGGAATGAGCCAAGAAAACACACCGATGATGCAGCAATATTGGGATGCGAAGAAAAAGCATCCTGGTATGATTTTATTGTTTCGAATGGGGGATTTTTACGAAACCTTTGCGGAAGATGCGGAGACCGTTTCGCGAGAGCTAAATCTACAATTGACGAGCAGAGACAAATCGATCGCCATGGCGGGATTTCCTCATCATAGTTTGGAAATCCATTTACGAAAGTTATTAAAATCTGGCTACCGTGTGGCAGTATGCGATCAGATGGAGGAAGCTTCGGCAGGAAAAAAGTTAGTACGTCGAGAGGTAACTCGGGTAGTAACTCCCGGAACAATCACCGAAGATGAACTTCTAGAACCGGCGCGTCCTAACTATTTAATGGCGATCATTTTAGAAAAAAAGTCAGCGGGGTTATCTTGGCTAGAGTTATCAACCGGTAGTTTTTTTGCGAGCACGGTTCCGTTGGATCGTCTTGGCGAGGAAATTCAGCGGATTCGACCAGCAGAATGCCTGTGTGCAGAACGGCAAACCGATGAGATAGCGCAGAAATACGGCTCGATATTGCCAATAAAACCCACAAACCGACCGGACTGGACATTTGATCAGAAGACAGCGATTCAAGCGGTGCACGAACAATTCAAAGTGAGCAGCCTGCTTGGATTTGGCTTTGCGGAGGGGGATCTCTGTTCGCGAGCTGCGGGGGCGATTTTGATCTTCTTGCGCGAAACCGTAAAGACCGCGTTACCACAAATTCGCAGTTTACAACCGTTTCAATTTCATCAGTATCTTCAACTGGATGAGATCACTCGACGCGGCCTAGAATTAATACGCACTAGCCGTGACAATACTCGCGAGGGGTCGCTCATCTCGGTACTGGATCGCACCATGACACCGATGGGGGCCCGTTTACTTCACGAAGCGATTCTTACCCCGCTGCGTGATCTGGAGTCGATCGAAAACCGGCAGAACGCGGTACAAGAATTAATGGAAGATACGAGACTCCGCGGCGATCTCCGCGAGCTGTTAAAAGCGATTCCCGATCTAGAACGGCTTACAAGTCGAATAGCTACTCAGCGGGCAACCCCAAGAGACTTAGGGAATACCATGCGGGCTTTGCAATTATTACCATCGTTGAAAGCCTTGATCGCGGGTAGAAAATCGGCATTGCTCAACAGCATTCATGATCAATTCGAATTGTGCAAAGAATTGCGGGGAATATTAGAAAAAGCACTCGAACCGGAAAATTTACCCCTCAACATTCGAGAGGGGGGGATTATCCGCGCGGGCTATCACCAGCAGCTCGATGAATATCGGCAAATGGCCAAAGAGGGGAAAAATTGGGTCATTCGCTACCAAGCTCAGGAAATTGCCCGAACGGGGATTCCCAGTTTAAAGGTCGGTTACAATCAGGTCTTTGGTTATTATATCGAAGTAACTCATGCCCATGCTGGGAAGGTTCCCGATAGTTATGAACGAAAACAGACTTTGAAAAATGCAGAAAGGTATATTACGCCTGAATTGAAGTCGTATGAAGAAAAGGTATTATCTGCAGAAGAAAAAAGTATCGCATTAGAAATCGAATTGTATAATCAATTACGGGACCAGCTCGCATTTTTTACCCCGGTATTGATGCAGACCGGATCGTTATTGGGACAGCTCGATTTTCTAGGTAGTTTGGCCGAAATTGCGGCACTGAATGGCTATGTTCGCCCGAAAATGGTGTTAGAACCGATTCTGGACATCCGCGCGGGGAGGCATCCGGTACTGGAGCAGCTTTTGCCTTCCGGGAGCTTTGTTCCGAACGAACTTCAATTCAACAACGAAGCGGGACTATTCCGATTAATTACTGGGCCGAACATGGCGGGCAAGAGTGTCTACATTCGCCAGAATGCTCTGATTTGTCTCATGGCACATATGGGGAGTATGGTACCGTGCCGGCAAGCGACCATCGGGCTGATCGACCGGATTTTTGCCCGAGTTGGTGCTGGGGATGAACAGGCGCGCGGACTCAGTACTTTTATGGTGGAGATGACCGAAACGGGGAACATTCTCAATAATGCAACAAAATCGTCCCTGATCATATTAGATGAAATTGGCCGAGGAACCAGTACCTATGACGGAGTCTCCTTGGCCTGGTCGATCGCTGAATATCTGCACGATCAGATCGGCGCGCGCGCCCTCTTCGCCACCCACTATCATGAACTTGGCCAACTCGAAGAGCTTTTACCCCTTCTGCGAAATTATCAGGTCCAGGTTCAAGAATGTGAAGAAAAAATTGTTTTCCTTTATAAAATCCTGCCCGGAGTCGCAGAGCGGAGTTATGGAATTCATGTAGCGCAGCTCGCGGGCATTCCCCCGCAGATCGTTACTCGCGCTCAAAATATCATGAAAGAATTGGAGGCTCGGCATCAGCTCGTGATGGGTAAAAATGTCAAAATCGTTCTCCCGCCTGAATCGCCTCGACGAAAAAAAAACAATAATCTCCATATCTCTTTATTTGAACCTAGTGAAGAGATTAAGAAAGAATAATTGCTAAGCGAATATCTGAAATATTTACGATTTTTTTTGCAGATTCACCTCGTCAGAAATGAACATTTTTTTGCGAGCGAAACCAAGTAAAGTGGTTGATCGGTAATCATGAAAGAAAGTCAAAGAATATCGAGTTTGAAATCTTTGTTTGTGTTTTTACAATTCGGAATTAAAGTTTAGTACCAGGAAATAGACAAAGAGGCAAGAATTTCGTAAAATAAATTTTTGGAAAAATGGTTGTCGTTCCAATAGCCAAATAGAAAAGTCAAATAGGAAAGTCAGAACAGATAAACGATTAAAAATGTTAATAAAGGTTTGGCAAAAAGGTTAAAATTGGGATTGGAATTCTTGACAAGTGATTTAGAAAAGAGAAAACATGAATATACTTCAGCAGATCGACCCAGAAATTTGGCAAGCGATTCATCACGAAGAGGTGCGTCAACAAAACGGTCTAGAGATGATCGCTTCTGAAAATTACACTTCCCCAGCGGTAATGCTAGCGCAGGGGTCGGTATTAACCAACAAATATGCCGAAGGGTATCCTGGCAAACGCTATTATGGTGGTTGCGAAGCGGTGGACGAAGCAGAGAAGTTAGCGATCGAGCGAGTTTTAAAGATCTTTTCTGCAGAAAGAGCGAATGTGCAACCGCATTCGGGGGCACAAGCAAACATGTCTGTCTTTTTTGCGGCATTACAACCCGGAGATACATTCTTAGCTATGGACCTGAGCCATGGCGGGCATTTGACACACGGGATGGAAAAAAATTATTCAGGGAAATATTATAAAGCAATCGGCTATGGGGTCGACCCGAAAACGCACACCATCGATTTCGATCAGGTGCACAAGCTAGCAAAAGAGCATCGCCCCAAACTGATTCTCGCGGGAGCGAGTGCCTATCCACGAAAAATCGATTTCGCCCGATTCGCAGAAATTGCAAAAGAGGTAAATGCGTTATTCATGGTCGATATGGCGCATATTGCTGGTCTGGTTGCTGCAAAAATGCACCCGGATCCGATCCCCTATGCCGATTTCGTAACGAGTACGACCCATAAAACGTTGCGAGGTCCGCGCGGTGGGATCGTTTTGTGCCGGGAAAATTGGGCAGCTAAAATCAATTCTGCTGTCTTTCCCGGATTGCAAGGCGGACCATTAATGCACGTTATTGCGGCCAAAGCGGTCGCCTTTCATGAGGCTCTGCAACCTTCCTTTCGCAGTTATATTTCGCGCGTTATTCGTAATGCTCAAGTTCTGGCCGATGAGTTACTCAAGCTCGGGCTTAGCCTGGTTTCAGGCGGCACAGATAATCATCTCATTCTGGTTGATGTAACCACGCTCAACTCCACCGGGAAGATTGCTGAAAAAACTCTTGATCTTGCAGGGATAACGGTCAATAAAAATCGTCTCCCCTTCGATACCCGCCCGCCTATGGATCCTGCTGGTATCCGCTTGGGTACCCCCGCCTTGACAACGAGAGGTATGGGCGAATCAGAAATGAAACAGATAGCGACGTGGATTCACAAGGCGCTATCTCACTCCGAGGATAAGAAAGTAATCGACTCTATTCGCAACGAGGTTTTACACCTCTGTAAACAGTTCCCTGCCCCAGCGGCAATCCATTCCGCTTACAAAGATGATTCTCTTGGTGGTGTCTAGAGTAGAGTTGTTGAGAATAGCAGATGTCTATAAATTTTAGCTACGAAAAAATAGAGATAGACAAATTAGTTGATTTCTGATGCGATATTTTTGATTTTCAGTCCTGGAGTAATTAACGTATTTAAATTGACCGTTCCACTGAAAATTTTTTCTCTCTCTTTGATTTCTCTTTGCGTTTTCTCTTTTTGTACTCTAGGGCAAAAATCTTTTGATTTTCAGCCCTAGAGATTCCCATCTTAGCAAATTAGAAATCGGTACTATTTTTTAGGATTCGTTGTAAGCGGTACATCAACGGCGATAGGGGATCCATTGTTATTCGAATCGTTTGTTGTCAGAACAGATACCCCCTTTCCTTGTTGAATGCCCCCGCTAGAATTGGTTATCGAAGAGTTAGAAGTCGATCCATTCGCCCCTAGCGTAGAATTGTTCACAGGGCTATTTGCGTTATTTACCCCTGAATTCACTCCCGAGTTCACTCCTGAGAACGGATTGCTACCAGATGCATTATTAGCATTCCCAGGATAATTCGAATTCGAGGGGTTCACGGGATTTGTCTTTTGATTTTTCATTTGCGAACTCAAAGTAGCATTTTTTGGACCTAAATTATAACTATCTTCTAAACGAGTATTCCGTTTTGCTTGACCAACCAAAGCGGCCTCTTTATCGACATCTGCTGCGTTATAGCCTGCGCGCCTCATGATAATTTTTGCTAGATCATTGGGGCGATATGATGGCAATGGATGATTCGGATTTCCTGAAGGCATGTGAGTCTGTTTAGCGAAGAT
>JAKBAI010000230.1 GCA_021809185.1 Planctomycetota bacterium | reverse complement strand
CAAAGCATGGGACTGATTGGACAAAGTAAAAAGAATCGAGTAGAATTTACAGAGAAGCTCAATGAATCCATTAAAAATCTTATGGAAGAGTTGACTCATGCTCCTAATCGCTATGGTTCAATTATGGGATTGATTTTAAGTGCCTTGAAAGAGAATCAAAAAGAGGAGGTAATAAAAACGATGAAAACCTTAGCAGAACAAAAAGAGTTATCAATACCATATTAAAAGAGACTGCAATAACAAAAAAACAGGATCAGTTCCTAGGAACTGATCCTGTAGACTTTCGAATCAAAATTATAGTTGACTGTAGCCAGAATAACTTCATTAACTCCATCGATGGAGTTGGATCATCTCGTAACGGCGATTTACTTCATTTGGAAGTTCCTTTGCTTTTTATCCTAATGGAATCTATCATCTTTTATTCGGCTACTTTTTTAGGTGCAGATTTTGATAATCCTTTTTTGCGATCTTTTTTGGACTCTACTTTTTCACGTGGCAACATCGATTCCATATTGGCAAGTCGAACAGCTGTAAGACCCATCACTTGTACCCCTTGAATAAGATCTTTTTCGAGAGCTCGATCTACCGTATCGGCTTGGGAATGGTGGCTCAAAAAGTAACCAGCACTTTCTTGACGGAACATTAGACCTGGCACGCCGACTCGATCAAAAGAGGCATGATCACTACCACCAATAAAAGCGCTATCGAACTCAAAGGCGTTCAAATCTTTAAGCGAAACGAGCTGATCCTTCAGTATTGGTTGCAAACCAGGGCGATGACGAGAGTCAATCCCTTTGATTCGCCCAGTGCCGGTGTCGTGAACCAAACAAGCGGTTACTTTTGCCATTTCATCTTTATGTTTTTCAACATAATTTCTTGATCCATGCAAACCCTGTTCTTCACCTGTGAAAAGGATAAAGCGAATCGTTCGACGTGGTTTGATATTCAGTTTCTTCAGAATTCGAGCGGTTTCCAGAACAACATTGCTACCTGTACCATTATCCGTTGCTCCTTGACCAAGATCCCAGGAATCCAAATGTGCCCCAACGACCACTACTTCATCTGCTTTATCGGTCCCAGGAATTTCTCCAATCGTGTTATAAACGGGGATCGGGCCTTCAATAAATTTGTTGCTCACTTCAAGTTCTACCTTGGTAACCGCATTACCAGGACGTGAAGCTAAACGATACAAAAGTTCATAATGGTTGTGTGCCATGAAAAGCATGGGGGTTTGATTGGAAGCACTAGCACGATCACGAGAATTTCCCCAGCTACCCGTCATGTTTAATAAGCCAAGAGGCTTGCCAGAATCGATAATCAACGCCGCAACTTGTTCCTTGACCATCATATCGTTCATCTGTTGCATCAAAGCTCTCATCTGCTGAAAATTTGGCGTTTTTCCTTTGGGAGCGAAATTGAACGATTTCTCGAGAGGACTATCAATTTCTTTCAGCGAAGGGACTCGTGAAGGGGGACGTGCGAGGATGACTTTCCCTTTTAATTTCCCTTCGTATTTTTTAATATCATCCTGACTATCCACTTTCAAAGCGATCACTTCGGCTTCAATTTTTCCTTTAGTACCTGGACGCCAAGCGTAAGAAGCAACGGTTAAAGAACGGCCATTTCCTGGAGAAATGATCTTCATGTTGGCAATGCCCCGTTCCCATCCTTCCGGCATCTCCCAAGCTTCATGATGGACATTGGAAAGCCCATATTCTTTCATCTTTTCCGCAGCCCAATCGTTCGCGCGTTTAAGACTAGCTGATCCGGTCAATCTTGGCCCAATTTCATCACATAACGTGGTCAAATTTTTCAAGATTTGTGAATCGGTCGCCGCTGCTTTGATAATCTGTTGGTCGAGCTGAATCGCCATCTGATTACCTGCATCGGTTTTATCAGTCGTTGATTTTTCTGCGGTGGTTGCTGTAGTTTGCAGCTTGGTTGTCAGTGAAGCTTTAGGGGTTGTGCCAACCACAGAGGGCATCGGTCCGGGTTCCTGAGATACCGCAATCCCAGCACAACACAGTAATAGCAAACAGTGCATCAACCCTCTGGTGATATTTTGAATTGGTCTAGCTTGCAAACCAAAGTATGAATGCAAGTCGCCTTGCTCAGATTTTGCCAGCTCGGCTTTGCCTCGCTTTGTTTCTTTGATCATAGTTTCTTTCTTCCTCCAAATGAATAATAATTAAAACGAGTTCATGCACTTAGCTGTTGGAATGGCGGCAATGTTCTGGATTCACTTTTTAGATGTTTTACCCATCGATATTCGCCATCACATTTCTAACGGCACTAACTCAACTGCTGAGAGATCCAGTGAAAATACTAACTTAAAAATAATTCCAGATAAACGATTTTTGAAGTCGGTCGATCAACGAAACCTTTAGCACCCCTCATTATCTTTGACAAAGAGAAGTAATGGAATGTCCCGATTTCATATTAATCTATTCGACTTCTGTAAAAGGGAGAGTATTTGATTAACCTAAGCAGAAATAGTAGTTTCGACCATATATTATTCTTCAAGAAGTAAAAAAATGGAAAAAAAGTTTTAAAATTTGTAGCTGTGGAATAGCTTAGAATTCGATTAGAATCGATTGAACTTTATTTCGATAAAGAATTGAAATTAATAACAAGTCTTTTTATTTGTTTGATGGTTTTCCATTCATATTAATGTTAAAACAAGTTATAGACTAAGAACGATTTGATCAGCTAGACTATAACACAAAAGGTAATCGAAACCGATGCATCAAATAGGGATCCTATCAAGAGGGGAAGTCAATAAGCGTTCGGATGCACAAAGCCTTTCCAAATAGTAAGCCAAAGGATGCGAAGATCAAACCAAGGGTTCCAGTGCGTAATATAATAGAGATCGAACTGGACCCGTTTACGGAGAGAGGTATTACCGCGCCAACCGTTGACTTGTGCCCAGCCAGTGATCCCACATTTCACACAATGCCGTGCCATATAATTCGGGATCGATTTGCGGAATTGATGGATAAAATGTGGGCGTTCGGGCCGCGGTCCTACCAGGGACATATCCCCAATAAGAACATTAATGAGCTGAGGCAATTCATCCAAACTGGTTTTGCGCAGAAAGCTTCCCAACGTGGTGCGGCGTTGATCCTCTTTGGTTGCCCAAGTTGGTCCTTGTTCTGCTTCAGCGTCCACGCGCATACTGCGAAACTTCAGCATATAAAACGGTTTTCCGTTAAGACTGCAACGTTCCTGACGATAAAAAATCGGCCCTTTGCTACTAAGTTTAATCAGGATCCCCAACAGTAAGAATAGTGGTGCGAGCATCAGTAAAGCAATGGAAGAGATTACCATATCCATGACACGTTTAACTAAGCGATTGATCCCATAATGCGGATTTTCGCGTAAACCGATAATCGGTAAGCCATCGAAAGAGGTGGTAGTCAGCGAAAAACCCGCGAGAGCGGGCACATCGGCAACCAATCTTACTTCCACCACGGTTTGTGCCAAAATGTCAAAAATTTTCCTTGCTTCATCATATCGGTTCATAGGTAAAGCGATAAAAACATGTTCGATCTCAAACTGTTGGATCAATTGCGGTAGGTCATTGCTAGAACCGAGGATTAAAAGATCTTGGCTCCAGTTATTGGGGAGATCTTCAACAAAGCCGATGGTTCGAATCCCCAGCCAATTGGCCCGGCGCAACGCTTGTGCTGTTTTTCGAGCGGTTCGACCACTCCCAACGATCAGGGCATTCGATTGATTAAAGCCTCTTTTACGCAAATAACGCACCGTCTCCCAGAGTAATCGATGGCCGATGAGAATCAATATCAGCTGAAGGGCGGCAAATACCCCCATGGCTCCACGAGTTTCATAAGGGTTCTGTCGGAAAAAGATGGTAGCGGTTACGAGTAGACAAGTTAAAGCTGTTCCTTGAATTGCTGCTAACAGATCTTCCCGAAAGCGCCGGAGACGATTAATCTGATTTTGACCTAGTTTACGAAAAACAAAGAGAGCAGTGAGTAAGACGATAGGCAGATTATTCCAGCATAATTCCTGTTCTGGAATCGCTTTTTTGAGGATAAACCATCCTGAGTAAAAATAAAGATAATACGCACCGACCCACGATATGAGCGTAACAATTAAATCGCAGATGAGAAAACCGAGGCTCAATGTCTGATTGGTTCGATTCATGCCATTTCTTTACTAAAATCCCTACTAAGCTTTAAAATCGTATCTAATTAAATCTTAGTGCTCGTGATTCTATCTATATCTTGTCGATCGCTTTTCTATCTAAATATTCTTCTAGCTAAAATTCAGCAATTGCTGTTCATTTCAAATCGTCTCTATCCTCGTAACTGGAATGTTCTCCATTATTATTTACTATCACTTGCCTACTTTTTTTAGCTAGCTTCTCAGGTTCATGTTTTGATGGTCTATTCCATTTCATTAATTCTTATCGACCGATAAACATCGATTATTCAAAGCTTTCCAACTCATAAAAACAGATTAAACCCCAACTGCTCAGGCAGTTTTACCATGAGGAGAAAGAAGATGTCAATATGGAACACTTGAAGAGTATAGAAGGGTATGCCAATTATCACTTTAAGATGTAGAAATCTCGATTAGAAATGCTTTACCCCATCTTTTTTGCGAAGAGAAACCTCCTCGATTGACTATCTTATCTCATCGTAGTTTCTCTTTTTTGCTTTCCTAAATTAGTTTTCCTGAAAAAGTGGAAATGGCTATCTCGATCAATAAAATAAGAATATTGGATAAATTTGGAGTTATCAAAGGGAAGAAACGATGTTGAATGCCGATCAGTTATTGGCGAAACTATATGCACTGCGAAAAGATTATGCAGATGATCCAGAAGATGAAACATATCAAGCGATTCATCATGCTTTTATGTATATTTCTTATCGCATGGGTGATTTCAAACAGTATGTGCAAGAACAAATGAACAAAGAAGCAGAAAAAGAAAAAAAAGGGGAGTGATCGATAAAAACGATCTTCAGATGTTCAGAACCTAATTGTTCAATACCAACTTAGAACCTCTGCTGCGTATTATACCGTGCCAGAAAACGTAATTGTTCAATACCTACTTAACTCTATTGCTGCGTATTTTATTGTGCAAGAGTCTGCTCTTTCCAATCTGTAATTTTATCGCCTCTTATTCTGTTCACTTTTTAGTTGCGATCAAAAGCCAAAAGCCCTACTATCCACTCTTATTTGCCTACCCACATTCCCCCGCCCACTGGCTACTTTCCTATGCCCCTATCTTCTTGTCCTCTACGTCCTCTTCTACTGCCTACTGCCATCTGCCTACTGCCTACTTATTTTCGCCTACTGCCTACTTTCTTCCGCCATCTGCCTACTGCCTACTGCCTACTTTCTTCCGCCATCTGCCTACTGCTTACTACCCACTGCCCTCAGTATCTTCTTCAATTCTTGCCGAGTTGATTCGGGGACCGTATAGAACAGGGGGCTATTCTGATTACGAGGAAAACGCAGTTTGGCGGAAACCGACTTCATTTGTTGCCAGAGGTCATTGGGATTAGGACGATAAGGTAATGGTTGCGGATTTATCGACAGTCTCCAGGCATCGATTCCGTAGAGTAATTGTGCCGATTCGTCCCAGGTAAGAATCTGATCGCAAAGGGTATCGGCTTTCTGCCAGAATTCCCCCAACTGGTTGGAGGTCAATTGATTTTTGGCAAAAGCATTCGATTGACTTTCCCACAATTGGATTGATTTTGTCAACGTAGCGTTTGGAACCATCGCTCGACCGGAAGTTGTTTCCAAGCTCTTTTTTACTTCCAGATAGGAGACCAAAGCAGTATTTAATTGTGGAAAACGGTTTTGATTTAAAGTAAATAGCTCTTCCATCATTGGAGCCGGTTGCCAATTCCACATGCCGGAATGCCGTTTACGCATTGGGGGGTGTGTTTCGGAACGAATTGATTGATGACAACTATAGCATTGAAAATCGGCTAACTCCGGCCAATCGTTGTTCTGGTGGGTTTCTAGTAATCGAAGAGCGGTTTCAATTTGAGTGGATCGTCCAGTCAACCAAGTACGCGCAGAGAATTCAGGACCGGGCTTAGATCCATCGGTACGATTGATCTCTTGCCAATGCGGGCTTAGTTGAGACTGGAAACTAGCGAACTCAAAATTGAGACGAGGATGCCCCGCGGCGATCAGTTCATGAGTAACATCCCTCGCTGGGATCGTTTTTCCAGCTAACTTCATTTCGGGAGCACCGATATGGCAGCTTGCGCAATTTCGAGATCGGCTAGCAAGATCGTTCAACCAAATCATTCCGTGCTCGCGATATTTTTCCGATTTGCCTTCGCGGTTCTCCCAACCAACATGCGCCTGCCGCCAGGAGGAAGCATCGCCGTGACAGCTCTCACAACTTACCCCTTCGGCTCGAAGCGCCGTGAGCTGACTCATATTCAAAGCGGGATCGGTTTCATCTACTCTGGCAATCATTGGGTTTGCATGACAGACAAGACATCGTTCCTCTTTGGTTGCTTCACGCCAAGGTTGTTTCTTATTAGTGATGGTTTGGCCGTTCTTATTTCCCTTACTGTTGCGATTATTTTTTTGATCGGCCTTCGCGACAAAATCTTCGCCTTGATTGAGCAGATGGATCATATGTTTGGCTAGTTCAGATTCGAGGGCCAAATAGGCCTGTTGATGCGGGTCGTAAGCTTGCCAATGTGTATAGCTATATCGCCAGGACTCTTTTTCTGGAATCTTCATATAGAGACTGTCTTTAGGAAGAGACTGCCCGTGGCAGCCAATGGCGGAACAGCTCGCATTTCCCAAAGCAGTTATTGATTTGCTATCACTTGAATTAGATAGAAGGGAAACAGAATGGCTATCATTTGAAGGCGAATTCGATTGGGACTTAGAGCTTTTTGCGGGTGAGTAATCGGAATCGGCTCCCAATACATAAAGCGAATCTATGGAGTTATTGGTCAAAAAAATCGTGATAAAGCCGATAATTGTTAAGGATAGAATAAACCAATAAATTCTGCGTTGCATAAAATACTCAGATTTCTGACCAAATATATCAATCAATTCGAGGAAAAAGAATAAATCCTCTAAAATTATGATAAGAGAAGAAATGGTTCATTCAAGAATTAGGTTATCTCAATTCGAAAATATTTCCTTGTAATTTTCATAGAGAGGCGAATATTAATGAATTTACACTATCTTTTTATTTAATGATTTCACTACATGATTTCGTCGAAATCCATCCGAGAGAGTTCGCATATCAAATCTGATATTACTTTCGGTAGATAATTCCCTCTTTCATGACCATTTTGATGTTACGAAGCGAGCGAATATTTTGGAGTGGATTGCCAGAAACAGCGATAATATCTGCAATAAAGCCAGGTTGCAATTTCCCAATCTGTTTATCGAGGTGAAGAGCGTTCGCAGCAACCGTAGTAGCTGATTGAATAGCCTGGAACGGTTTTAAGCCGTAGTCGACCAGTAATTCAAGTTCGCGTACCCCTTCGCCATGGGGGAAAACCCCGATATCGCTACCATTAGCGATGGCGACCCCCGATTCGATGGCGATGGCGATCATCTTCCGCGCGGATTGGACCGATTTTGGCTCTCCTTCATTTTGATTATTCCATCCCTGATAACGAGCATAAGCTTCGACGGTTGCTAGAGTTGGGCAAAAAAAGATCTCTTCGCTAGCCGCTAATCGGAAAATAGCGATATCCCCTTCGTAACCATGTTCGATGGTCCGAACTCCGGCAAGGATCGCACGTTTCATACCCTCGATGGAGATCGCATGGGCAGCGACAGAAACACCCAGAGAATTGGCGGTTTGTACAATCGCTTTCAGTTCTTCGAGAGAAAAAGTTGGCCGGGATGGTCCTTTGGCCATTGCTGCATCGGCATAGACTTTAATCCAATCCGCGCCGCGGCCAATCTGGTCGCGGGTGATACGAATTAAATTCGCGACGCCATCCCCTTCTTCCGCTCCTTGTGGGACAGTCCATTCCGGGGCAAATCCTTTGGGGCCATAGGTGCCCGTTGCGACAATCGCTTTGGTAACCACGAGCATTCGTGGCCCAGGGATGATTCCCCCCTTAATAGCATCCCGCAACCCCACATCGGCATAACCGGCCCCTTCGGTGCCCAAATCGCGGATCGTAGTAAATCCAGATTCTAATAGTAATCTCAGATGATTGGTCGCGCGGCAAACACGCAGAGCTTGAGGCTCACGTGCTACCTGATCGTTCCAGGTTGTTTCGTTATAAGGATGCAACAAAACGTGGGTATGTGCATCGATCAAACCGGGCATGAGCGTTGTATTCCCCAGATCGAGCCGGTCATAAGAAGCAGGCAATTTCAGTTCCGAAAGGGCACCGATTTGCGTAATGGTTTTCCCTTGGATGAGAATTCCCCACTTCGCGTGAATCTCCGCAGTTTTGCCGTCGAAGATCCCTTCTGCTATCAGCAGAATCGGTTTAGTTGCAATATAAGGATGAAGGGAAT